>NZ_BMDZ01000015.1 GCF_014636235.1 Tistrella bauzanensis | reverse complement strand
CTCCCAAGCCAAAAAGGTCGACAACGAGAGATTCAGACTTTTTCCGCTCTGTCACGCACAGTTTCACCCGATTGCCCTGGTCGGACGCCCCTCGCATCTTGCAATGCCTGGGTCCACACTGATCAAATCAGACGTCGGCGGGGCCGCCAGCACCACAGGGATGACCAGCGCCATGCTCAATACAATGCTGACAGGGACCGGGGCTCCGGGGTTGGAGGTCGAGACGGTGGTTGCCAACCGCGAGGTCATGGTTGGCCATACGCTGGACGGCCTTATTGAAATTGCAGGCGGCACCGGCACCTTGCAGATTCAGGCGGTGACGCTGGATCTGGTGGTCCGGGCGCTGATCCATGACGACAAGGGCGGTGAGCCGCATCACGGCCTGATCCTGCTGGCGGCGGCGACCGTCGCCACCGATATGACGCTGGAACCCGGCGGTGCCATCACGCTGCCGTTCAAGATGGAGATCCCCCGGCACGCCCCCTTGTCGCTGGGCGTCAGCACCGCCGGCCTGCGGACCCATGTGGCGGTGGAGGGGGCCGCGGATACCGGCGATGGCGACGCCGTGCGCCTGCTGCCCGACCGTTGGACCGCGGCGGTGCTGGATGCGATGGAGACGTTGGATTTCCGGCTGGCCCAGTCGGATGTCGAACATGTGCCGGGCGATCCCTGCCCGTTCTTCCAGCGGCTCCGCTTCCGCCCGATGTCGTTGAAGGATGTGCGGGTCGAGTGTGTGGATCTGAGTTTCACGCAGAAGGACGACGGTGTCGACGTTGCGGTGACGGTGGAAAACCGCGCTGGCCTGTTCAGCCGCGCCCACGAGGAAGAGGGCAGCCTGCAGGTGAACGACCAGGTGCTGGCCGAGGGGCCGGACAAGGTGCTGGATCTGCTGCGCGACGAGATCGCGCGCCTGAAGGGCTCGATGGTCGCCTGACGCCTTGATCGCCTGTGCGTTGATCGTCTGGTGTCTCAGCCCGCCGTCCATGCGGTGAGCAGTCCGGTCCACAGATGCTTGGCGCGCCGCTGATAGGCGGCGACGGCTGCCACCAGCCGGCGACGGTCGGCGGCGGGCAGCATCGCATCCGGCAGCAGCGGATCGCGAATCAGACTGCGGATGACCACCCGCCCCAGCGTGAGCGCCTGGGCGGCGGCCTGTTCGGCGGCAAGCTGCCCGGCATCGCTGGCATCCAGCGCGGCATCGCCGCTGGCGACCAGATCGAGCAGGGCATGATAGCCAGCGGCCAGACATGGCAGATCCCACAGATCCCGGGCACGGCGCTCGTCATCCGCCGACAACTGGTCCAGGCGGCAGACCAGTGCCGTCGGGGCCAGTCCCAATGCCATGAGATCGGACCGCACCGAACCGGTGCCGCCGGCCAGATTATCGGGCCGCAGATGCAGGCCCGGTGCGAAGCCCTGAAAACCCCGCAGCCGCAGGGCCCGTTCATGCCGGCGCAGCAAGGGCCGGTCGGTGCGGTCCAGCCCGCCATCGGCCACCGCGATCCAGGCGCCGGTCCAGGCGACCGCGCGGGCTTCCTTGGCCCCCCAGCCTTCCACTTCGCGCATCAGCAGCGACCCGCCGGGCGGCAGGGCATAAATCCCGCGCGCGGTGGTCACCACCCGGCCGTCGCGCTTCAGCCGGCTCAACGCCACCCGGATGGTCTGGTCGCTGAAGCCGAACAGGCCGCCGGCGCGCAGCAGCGGCCGCAGCGGCAGGCTGTGGGCATCATGGGTCGCCAGCAGGTCGAGCACCAGTTCATTGGCATTGGGCGGCGTCAACGTCAGGCCGGCCGCTGCCGCCGCCGCGGCTTGTGCGGCGGCCCATTCCGGCATCCGATCAGAGGCTTGTGGAGGGATGGCTTGAAATGTTTCACGTGTTGTCATTAAATGTCACAAATAGAAGCATTCAACAGGAGGGCATCGGATGACGGAGCAGGCAGAGGTTGAAAGCGGGCCGACGCGCCCGCCGGTGCGGGTCGAGATGGCCGACACCATCGCCACGATCATCCTAGATCGGCCGGAGCGGCGCAATGCGGTGGATGGGCCGACGGCGCTGGCGCTGCGCGATGCCTTTGCCGCGGCGATGGCCGATGATGCCGTGAGAGCGGTGGTGCTGTGGGGCGATGGCGGCTGCTTCTGTGCCGGCGCCGACCTGTCGGCGCTGGGCGACCCCGCGCGCCGCAACCAGATCGAGGCAGAAGGCACCGGACCGGGACCGATGGGGCCGACGCGGATGGTGCTGGACAAACCGGTGATCGCGGCCATCGCCGGCCATGCCGTGGCCGGTGGCCTGGAACTGGCGCTGATGTGCGATCTGCGCGTCGCGGAACAGGATGCCGTCTTCGGGGTGTTCTGCCGCCGTTGGGGCGTGCCGCTGATCGATGGCGGCACCGTGCGTCTGCCGCGGATCGTGGGCCATGGCCGGGCGATGGACATGATCCTGACCGGCCGGCCGGTCGCCGCCGACGAGGCATTGGCCATGGGGCTGGCCAACCGGGTGGTGGCGAAGGGCCATGCCCGCGCCGCCGCCGAGGCGCTGGCGCGTGAGATCGCGGCCTTCCCGCAGGCCTGCATGCGCGCCGATCGGCGCTCGGCCATCGCGCAATGGGATCTGCCGGTGGCGGAGGCATTGCGCGCGGAAGGCGCCGGGGGGTATCCGATTGTGTTTGCCGAGGCGATCGCCGGTGCCGACCGGTTCGTCGCCGGCGCCGGCCGCCATGGCCGGTTCGAAGATTGATCCCGGCATGCGCCGCCCATAGCGGCGCGGCGCTGTCCTTGTTCCGGCATCTTCCAGGGCCCGCATCTTCCAGGAAAAGATCCCATGTCTGCCGTCGCCATCGATACCACCACTGCCGGCGCGTCCGGCCCGCTCTATCGCGACCTCATCGATCGCGGCGCCCGTCAGCACCCCGACCGGGTCGCGATCGAGTTCGAGGGCGCCACCCTCAGCTTTGCCGATGTCGACCGGCAGAGCGCGCGGATGGCCAATGCCTTTCATGCCCTGGGCCACGGCCATGGTGCCCGTGTGGCGCTGCTGGTCGACAACGGCCTGCTCAGCGTGCCGCTGGATTTCGCCTGCGTGCGGGCCGGCATCAACCGCGTGCCGCTGAACAGCCGGCTATCGGCGCGCGAACACGCCCAGATGCTGCGCGACACCCGCGTCTCGGCCCTGGTCTATGGCCCCGATCTGGCGGCCCGGGCGGCGGAACTGGCCGCCGCCGTGCCCGGCCTTGCCCTGCTCAGCCTGGGAGCCGTCGAGGGCGGTGGCGCCGATCTGCTGGCGCAGGCGGCGAGCTTGGCCGACACCCCGCCCGCGATCGCGGTCAGCCCGGATGATGTCGTGCTGACGCTGTTCACCTCGGGCACCACCGGCACCCTGAAGGCCGCCCAGCACACCCAGAGCTCCTATGCCGCCATCTGCCGCAACGTTCTGTTGAACCTGCTGCCCGCCGGCCCCGACGACGCGATGCTGCACGCGGCATCGCTGATCCATGCCAGTGGCGTGTTCGTGCTGCCCTTCTGGCTGCGCGGCGGCCGCACGGTGGTCATGCGTGGCTTCGAACCCGATGCCTTTCTGGCCCATCTGTCCAGCGGCCGGATCAGCGCGATCAATCTGGTACCGACCATGCTGGCCATGCTGCTTGACCGATCGGGTGCGGCCTCGGTCGATCTGGGGCGGCTGCGCTACATCATCTATGGCGCCTCGCCGATGCCGCGGCCGGTGATCGAGCGGGCGATGGCAATGTGGGGGCAGGACCGGTTCTGGCAATATTACGGCCAGACCGAATGCCCGCTGACCATCGCCGTGCTCCGGCCCGAAGATCATGTGCCCGCGCTTCTGGGCGCCGCCGGCCGGCCGTCGCTGGATGTCGAGATCCGGATCATCGACGAGGCCGGCCATGACGTGCCGCCGGGCATGCCGGGGGAGATCGCGCTGCGCGGTCCGTCGCGCATGATCGGCTATCTGGATGCCCCGGCCCTGAACGCCGAAACCCTGATGGCCGATGGCTGGATGCGCACCCGCGATATCGGCCGGATCTGCGAACGCGGCGTCCTGCATCTGCTGGACCGGACCTCCGACATGATCGTCACCGGCGGCTACAACGTCTATCCGCGCGAGGTGGAAGACGTGCTGGCGGCGCATCCGGCGGTAGCCGAATGCGCGGTCATCGGCCTTGCCGATCCGCAATGGGTGGAGGCGGTGACCGCGGTTGTGGCGCTGCGCCCCGACCACGCTCATCTGGCGGCGGATCCGGAGGGGTTGGCCGAGGCTCTGCGCGCCTTCGCCGGCGAGCGGCTGGCGGGCTATAAGAAGCCCCGACGGGTGATCGTGGTCGATGCGGTGCCGAAAACCGCCGTGGGCAAGATCAACCGCAAATCCCTGCGCGACAGCCATCGCATGCCGGGTTGACGCATGCCGGGTTGAGGTGCCGCGCGGCTGAGCGCCGGACGGCGCTCAGCCGCGCATCGCCTGGGTCGCCTCGAAGCCCCGGGCCGCGTCCTGAAGTGCGGGCAGGCCCAAGGCCAGCAGCCGGTCGGTGGACATGCGGGCACTATGGGTGCTGACCGCCATGGCCGCGATCACCGTGCCGCTGCGATCATGCAGCGGCACGGCGAGGGCGCGAAGGCCCGGCTCCAGTTCCTGATCCGAGAGCGCATAGCCCTGGTCCCTGACCTCGGCCAGCCGGTCGCTGAGCGACTTCATGTCGGTGATGGTGGCGGGGGTGCGCGGTTCGAAGCCCAGGCTGCGCAACAGCACGTTGCGGCGTGGTGGCGCCAGATGTGCCAGCAGCACCTGGCCCATGGCGGTGCAATGGGCCGGCAGCCGCGCGCCGACCGCCAGGTTCACCGTCAGGACATGCGGCGGGCCGCCGGCGCGGGCGATGTGGATGACGTCGCTGCCATCCAGCACGGCGGCCGAGCAGCTTTCGTTCAAGGCGTCGCCGGCCCGCTGCAACCACGGCTGAAGGGTATCGGCGATGTCGAGCGACGACAGATAGGAAAAGCCCAGGTCGAGCACCAGGGGCGTCAGCCGGAAATGGCGGCCCTCGCTCTGTGCATAGCCGAGCGCTTCCAGGGTGAGCAGGAAGCGCCGGGCGGCGGCCCTGGTCAAGCCGGTCCGCTCCGCCACCTCGCTCAAGGTCTGGCGCGGCGCATCGGCGCTGAAGGCGCGCAGCACCGACAGGCCACGGGCAAAGGACGCGACGAAATCAGGCGAGGTCTGGTCGATCATCGGACGCTCCGCGGCGGCATGACCGCCGTTCGTGACGTGAACGGCGTTCATGCTAAGCGAACGAGGCGCGGGCGTCCATTGGCGGCGTGGCGGGCCACAATGGGCCGGCGTCGTGAGGGATCAGGCCGGCTCCACCACCGGCATGGTGCCGGCACGGGCCTCGATCGCGGCGCCGGCATCCAGCATGGTCGCTTCCTCGTAGCGGCCGCCGACGATCTGCACGCCCAGCGGCAGGCGGCCGGTGCCTTCAGGCGAGGGGGCGAAGCCGGTCGGCACCGACAGGCCCGGCAGGCCCAGGATGGCGGTGGCGTTCAGCGGCGCGAAGGCGTCGATCAGCGGTCGAAGCTCGGCCGCCGGGCGCTCGTCGGCACCAAGCGGCATGGCCGGCTCCAACGAGACCGGCATCAGGATCAGCGGATAGCGTTCGAAGAAGATCAGCCAGTCGCGCAGGATGGTGTTGCGGCGGGCAAGGCTGGCGATGAAACCGGCCATGTCCAGGGGGGTGGCATGCATCGCCATGGCGTCGAGCATGTTGAGCAGCGTGGCGTTGCCATATTTCTCGGCCGTTGCGCGGGTGCCGAAACGGTTCTCGGCGGCCAGAAGGTCCAGCCAGAGCTGATGGGTTGCGGCGAAATCGGGCGGCGAGGCCTCGTCGACGACATAGCCGGCCTCGTCCAGCCAGCCGGCGGCGGTGCGCAGGGTGTCGGCGATCAGCGGATGGGTGCCGTCGGGGATGAACAGGGCCACGCGGATCGGTGCCGCGTGGGCACGGGGGCGTTCCGGCACCGGCACCCACCACGGATCGCGCGGATCGCGCGCCGCCATGGCGGCAAGGCCCATGCGCAGGTCGCGGATGCTGCGTGCCAGCGGTCCCTGCACGGCGGCGAGGTTCGACACGATCATCCGCTCGACGCCGAGCGAGGGGTTGAAGGCGGGCACCCGGCCCAGCGTCGGGCGGATGCCGGCGACGCCGCACCAGTTGGCCGGCAGGCGGACCGATCCGCCCAGATCATTGCCATGGGCCAGCGGACCGATGCCGGTGGCAAGGGCCGCCCCGGCGCCGCCGCTGGACCCACCGGGACTGCGGCCGGCATCATGCGGGTTCAGCGTGGCGCCGAACAGCGGGTTGTCGGTGAACCAGCGCAGCGACATCGACGGCGCATTGGTGCGCCCGAAGGGAATGGCGCCCGCCGCCTTCCAGTTGCGCGACACCGGCGCATCCTCGGCGGCGATATTGCCGGCCAGCCCCGGCAGGCCGTTGCTGGTGGCAGAACCGGCGAGATCGATATTGATCTTGATCGTGACCGGCACGCCGTGCAGGGGCCCGAGCGGACCGCCGGCCGCGACGGCCTGGTCGGCCAGGTCTGCCGCGGCGAGGGCGGTATCGTCCAGCCGCTCGACCACGGCATTGACCCGGCCGTTCACCGCATCGAGCCGCTCAAGACAGGCGGCCACCGCCTCACGCGATGAAATCGCCCGACTGCGGATGCCGCGCGCGATGTCGGCGGCGTCCCAGCGCCACAGCGGCCCGGTCGGCAGCGGGGCGGGCGCCAGGGGATAGGGGGGCAGGGGATAGGGGGGCAGGGGGGATGATGTGGTCATGAGCGTCACTCCCGGATAGCAGTGGTACCGCCCGGTGCATCCGGGCCGTCGATATCGAAGGCACGCAGCATGGCGGCGACGGCGTGACCCTGGGGGTCTGCCGTAGCGTTCAGCGCCGCGATCACCCCGGCGCGATCGGCCGGGGTCTTGTCCTGGTTCATCTTGATCTTCGCCTCGACCCGGTGGATCGGGATGGACAGGGCGACGATCCGCTCCAGCCGTGGCAGGATCAGCGCATCGGGCATGGCATCGAAGGCCCAGGGGCCGCCAAGCGGCGTGTCATAAAGCGCGATGGTGCGGCGGAGCACGGCCAGGATGGCGTTTGTATCCTTGATCACCCGCGGCCGGCCGGTGGCATGGATCGCGGCATAATTCCAGGTCGGAAAGGTCATCCGGTCGGCATACCAGCTTGGCGAGATGAAGGCATGCGGGCCCTGGAAGATCGCCAGCGCCGGCGCCGCGCCGCTGACGAAATGCCGCCATTGATCGTTGTTTCGGGCCATATGGGTGACAAGGCGCGGCAGGCCATCATCGCCTGTGTCGACCAGCATCGGCAGATGAGTGGCGACAGGGGCGGCGGGTGGCGGCATGGCCGGGTCGGTCGAGACCAGGGTGGCGAAGCTCCAGGCCCGCATCAGCGCGGCGATGACGTCGGGCCGGGTTTCCTCATAGGCGGGGGGCGTGTACATCGGTGCCAGCCTTCCGTCAGGGCGCCAGCGTGGCGTTCAGCCAGCGCGCGGTGTCGTCCAGCGCCTCGCCGGCCACGCGCGCGATCGACACCGCTTCCAGAAAGCTGTGAACGGTGCCGGGATAGACTTTGGCATCGACCGTGACACCGGCCGCGATCAGCCGGTCGCGCATCTCGATATTCTCGTCATAGAGCGGGTCGCAATCGGTGATGACCATCCAGGCTGGCGGCAGGCCGGCGAGGTCGGCATCCAGAACCCTCAGCCTTGGGTCGAAGCGCTGATCGGGATCGGCCACGTAATGCATCAGGAACCACAGCATCATATGGGTGGTCAGCAGGAAGTTGCCGCCGCCGAACCGCACCACCGACGGCGTCACCAGTTCCATGGAAAAGCCGCCATAATTCAGCACCATGGCCGAGACCGGCGCCTCGCCGGCATCGCGGAAGGCCAGGCAGGCCGATACGGTGAGATTGCCGCCGGCGCTGTCGCCGCCAAGCGCGATCCGTGCCGGGTCGATGCCGAATTCGGCCGCGCGGGCGTGCAGCGCCCGGACCACATCGACCACCTCCTGCGGCGGCCGGGGGAAACGGACCTCGGGCGCCAGCGAATAGTCGACCCCGATCACCACCATCCGCGCGCGGCTGGCATATTCGCGCATCAGCCGGTCGTGGGTGTCGAGGCTGAACAGCACGAAACCGCCGCCATGAAGATAGATCAGCGCCGGCGCCGGCGCCGCCACCCCGGCCGGCCGATGGATGCGGATGCGGACATCGCCATGGCGGGTGGCGATGGCATGCTCGGTGGTGTCGGCCATCACCGGGCCGCCTTCGGTCCAGCGCCGGCGCACGGTCTCGGCGATCGCGCGGGCTTCGAGCGGGGTGACCTGTTCGCGCGGCGGATGGGCGGCGGCGTCGGCCATCATCTGGCGCACGAAGGTCGCGATCTCAGGGTCGAGGATGTCGAGCGGCGAGGCTGCGGTCATAGGATCGTCTGTCCTGAAACGGGGGCGGTGGTGCTGTGAGCGGCGAAGACCGACCGGCCGGGAATGGCCGCCAGCAACGTGCGGGTATAGTCGTGGGTGGGGTTGGCGAACAGCGCCGCCGTCGGTCCCTGTTCGACGATACGGCCATGGCGCATCACCAGGGTGCGGTCCGACACCTCGGCCGCGACCCTGAGGTCATGGGTGATGAAGATCATGGCCAGGTTCAGCTCGCGGCGAAGCTCGGCCAGCAGTGCCAGAATCTGGGCCTGAACCGAGACGTCGAGCGCCGAGACCGCCTCGTCGGCAACCAGGATCGCCGGATCGGGGGCCAGCGCCCGGGCGATGCAGATCCGCTGGCGCTGCCCCCCTGAGAATTCATGTGGATAGCGTCCGGCCGCCGAGGCATCGAGTCCGACCCGTTCCAGCAGCCGGCGGGCGATCGCCATCGCCTCGTCCCTGGAGGTGCCGAAGGCGATCGGCCCGCGGGCGATGGCCTCGCCCACCTTGTGGCGCGGATTGAGCGAGGCGAACGGGTCCTGGAACACCATCTGCACCCGGTGGCGATAGCTTTTCAGCGCGGCACCGCCCAGCCCGGCGATGTTGCGGCCATCGAACAGGATCTCGCCGGCATCGGGCCGGGTCAGCGCCATCACCATCCGGGCGAGGGTGGATTTGCCCGAGCCGCTTTCCCCCACCACCGCCAGGCTTTCGCCGGCGCGCAGATCCAGCGCGATGTCGTCGGCGGCGGCGACCGTGCGACGGCTGGCGAAACCGGTGCGGCTGGTGAAGGTCTTGCGCAAGCCCCTGATCCGGAGCAGCGTGTCGCCCGCCGCCGGATCGCCGGCATGGGCCGCATCGGTGGCACGCGGGCCGGCGCGCCCCGGCACCGCATCGATCAGGGTGCGGGTATAGGCATGGGACGGCCGGGCCAGCACCGCGGCGCCGGGGCCGGTTTCCACCACCTGTCCGTGGCGCATCACCACCACCCGGTCGGCGATGTCGGCGACCACGCCGAAATCATGGGTGATGAACAGAACCCCCATGCCGCGCGCCTGTTGCTGGGCCCGGATCAGATCCAGGATCTGGCGCTGGGTGGTGACGTCGAGCGCCGTGGTCGGCTCGTCGGCGACCAGCAGAGCGGGATCGTTGGCCAGCGCCATGGCGATCATCACCCGCTGGCGCTGGCCGCCCGACAGTTGGAACGGAAACCGCCGGATAAGGGTCGCAGGGTCCGGCAGGCCGACGCCCTCGAACAGCGCCTGCACCCGTGCCCGGCGTTCAGCCGGGGTGAAGCGGCCATGAATGGCCATGGCCTCGGCCACCTGATCCCCCGCTTTGGCCAGCGGGTTGAGCGCGCTCAACGGCTCCTGGAAGATCATCGCCACGTCGCGGCCCCGGATACGGCGCATGGCATCGTCGGTGAGCGGCGCGACATCGCGGCCGTCGAGCAGGATCTGCCCTGATGTCAGCCGCACCCGTGGCGGCAGCAGGCCCAGCACCGCATGGGCTGTCATCGATTTTCCCGATCCGCTTTCGCCGACCAGACAGACGATTTCATTACGCCCGACGCTCAGTGACACGTCGTCGACGGCGCGGGCCCGGTCGCCGCCGCTGGGCAGGGTGATGGTGAGGTCGCGGATGTCGAGCAGGCTGGTGGCCGGTGTGGCGGCCCGCGCGGCCATCGGAGCGGTCGTGGTCATGTCGGTCATGGCGATCACCGCCCCCGCCGCGCGATGCGCGGGTTCAGTGCGTCGTTCAGCGCCTCGCCCACCAGATTGACCGCGACCACCGTCAACAGGATGGCGATGCCGGGAAAGACGCTGGTCCACCAGGCCTGACGGATGACGGTCCGCGCCGAGCCGACCATGAAGCCCCAGGACATGTGGTTCGGATCGCCCAGCCCCAGGAAGGACAGCGCGCTTTCGATCAGGATCGCGGTGGCGACGGTCAGCGAGGTGGCGACCACGATCGGCGACAGCGCGTTGGGCATGATGTGGCGGATGATGATCGCCAGCGCGCTTTCGCCCTGGCAGCGGGCGGCATGAACGAAATCGCGGGTGGCGATGCTCATGAATTCGGCGCGGGTCAGCCGGGCCAGCGGCGGCCAGCTCACGATCGCGATGGCGAAGATCACCGTCGCCATGCTGGGCGAGAGGATCGAGACCAGCAGGATGGCCAGCACGAAACCCGGAATGGTCTGGAACAGTTCGGTGATCCGCATCAGCACGTCATCGACCAGTCCGCCGAAATAGCCGGCGGCGGCGCCGATGATCACCCCGATACCGGCCGCCGACAGCGCCGAGGCGATGCCGATGATCAGCGAGACGCGTGCGCCCCAGGCGATGCCGGCCGCGACATCGCGGCCCAGCGTGTCGGAGCCGAAGGGCAGGCCCTCCGACAAGGGCGGCTCGAACGGCGCGCCGATCATCTCCCACGGGCTTTCCGGAAACAGAACCGGCGCGCCCAGGGCCATGGCGATGACCGCCACCAGCAGGATGGCGCCGACGATCCCGCTCGGGTGACGAAAGAAGGTGGAGGCAAGCTCCCGCATGGGTTCTCGTATCCTTGATCTGACGATGGCCGAGGGTCAGGCGGTGAGGGGGGCAGGCGGTGAGGGGGCAGGTGGTGGGGGCTCAGCCGGCGCGGGCGAGGCGCGGGTCGATGATCCGGGTGATCAGGTCGGTCAGCAGGTTGATCGCGATCACCAGCACCGACATCACCAGAAACACGCCCAGCAGCACCGGATAGTCGCGCTGCATCACCGCCTCGAAGGTCAGCCGGCCGAGGCCCGGCCAGGCGAAGACGGTTTCCACCACCACCGATCCGCCGATCAGCGCGCCGGCCTGAACGCCGGCGAAGGTCACCACCGGCAGCAGGGCATTGCGCAGCATGTGGCGGCGGATCACCTGGCCGCGGGCAAGGCCCTTGGCGCGGGCGGTCTTGACGTAGTCCTGATGCTCCACCTCGATGATCGAGGCCCGCATCAGGCGGGCATAGATCGCCAGATAGATGGCGGCGAGTGTCGCCACCGGCAGGACCATGTGGGTCGCTACATCCAGCACCAGATCAATGCCGGTGATGGTGGGGCCGATGGTGCTGAAACCGAAGGCGGGCAGCCAGTCCAGCCGCACCGAGAAGATCAGCACCAGCATCAATCCCAGCCAGAACACCGGCATGGCATAGAACAGCAGGGCGGCGATCGAGATGACGGTGTCGGTCCACTTGCCGGCGCGCACGCCGGCGAGCGTGCCGAGCAGGCTGCCGATGCCCAGCGCCAGCAGGAAGGCGGTCACGGTCAGCAGCAGGGTTGCCGGCAGGCGTTCCCCGATCAGGACCGATACCGGCTGGCGCTGGCGATAGGAATAGCCCAGATCGAAGCTCGCCACTTTCGCCAGATAATCTGTCAGCTGCACATGCAGCGGCTGGTCGAGCCCGTATTCGGCGCGCACCTGTGCCAGCAGCTTTTCGTCCGACGCGCCCGACTGGCCGGCGATGACGGCGGCCGGATCGCCGGGGGCCGCATGGACCAGCATGAAGTTGAAGGTCGCGATGATCAGGATCATCACCGCGATCTTGATCATCCGTGCGGCGATGCCGCGAAGGCTGTTGAGCATGGATCAGATCTCCCGAAGGCGTGCCAGGGGTGCCGCGACGGTTCCGTGTCATCCACCAACCCGGAGACCCGATCCGGGATTGGCGTTGGCAAGGGTGGCCGTTGCGGCGGCGGGGGAGGATCAGCCTTCGTAATAGGCGGCGTCGAAATCGTCGTTGACACCGATGGCGGAGACGACCAGATCGTGGAAGCGCTTGTCGTACATGGTGGGGAAGTCGAGTTCGACCAGCCAGCCAACCGGCACATCCTCGACCAGCAGGCGCTGCACCTCGCTGTAGAGCTCCTGGCGCTTCGCCGGATCGACGGCCAGCGCCGCCTCGGCGAACAGCCGGTCGACCTCAGGGTTGCTGTAGCCGGCGGTGTTCGAGAACAGCACGCCCTTGCGGATATTGCTCGACACATAGGTGCGCGACACGCCCAGCGCCGGATCGCCGAACTGATACAGCCAGGGGGCCGTGATCTCGAAATCCCAGTTGCCCGAGCGGGTTGCCCAGCCGGCGATGTCGATCGCCTCGATCACGATCTCGATGCCCACCTTCGACAGCGCCTGACGGATGTATTCGGCGAACCGCATCCAGACCTCGCCATAAGGCGGTACCAGATAGGTCAGCGACACCCGCTTGCCGTCGCCATCCGGCTTCAGCCCCATCTGGTCGAGCAGCGCCGTCGCCTTGGCGGGGTTGAAGTCATAGGTCTTGACCTTGGGGTCGTAGAATTTCGTCGCCTTCGAGACCGGACCGGTGGCGGGCCGCGCCAGCCCGAACAGCACCTTGCGGACCAGAACGTCCTTGTCGATGGCATGCATCACCGCCTGACGGAAGCGCTTGTCGTCCATGGGCTTGATGCGGTTGTTGAATTCCAGCCACAGCAGCGGCGCATAGAACTCATAGCCCTTGGTGGTGAACTCGACATGCGGCAACTGCTTCAGGCGCGGCACATCGAACATCTCGACATCGCCCCACTGGGTCAGATCGACGGTGCCGTTCTCAAGCGCCACCGAGCGCGAGGCGGCATCGGGGATCACCCGGTACAGGATCTCGTCCAGATAGGGCTGGCCGGGTTTGTAATAGGCATCGTTGCGCACCAGCCGGATATAGGAGCCGCGCACCCATTCCTTGAACTTGTAGGGCCCGGTGCCGATCGGGGTGGCGTTATGCGGGTTGTTGCGGTAATCGGTGCCCTCGTACAGATGCCGGGGCATGATCGGGCAGGACGACATCTCGAAGCATTGCAGGAAGGGGCCGAACGGCTCCTTCAGCTTGAACACCACGGTGTGGTCGTCGGTGGCGGTGACGCTGTCGCAGCGGGCGAAATTGCCGCGGGCGCGGGGATGGGTTTCGGCCAGAAGCACCGTGGTGGTGAACACGACATCGGCGGCGGTGAAGGGCGCGCCGTCATGCCAGGTCACGTTGTCATAGAGGTGGAAGGTATAGGTCAGGCCGTCTTCTGAAATCTCCCAGCTCTTCGCCAGCCCCGGTTTGGGCGTCTGGTCGAAATCGAATTTCAGCAGGCTCTGATAGATCTTGCCGGCAACGGTCAGGGTCGGGGCCTGCTGATTGATCGCCGCCACCAGAACCGGCGGCTCGGGCTGAATGATCACGTCAAGCGTGCCGCCCCGGGTCTGACCGGCGGCGCGCCGGATGCCCAGCGGAATGCCGGCGGTGCCGACGACACCGGCCATCAGCATCAACTTGTTGAAGTCACGACGGTTCATGATAAGCCGCACCCCTGGTTTCTGGTCTGTCTGATCTGGTCTTCAACGTCTGCGCGCCGGTTTTCCGGCGTCGCGGTGGCCTCCCTGGCCCTTGGTCTTCGGCAAACAGTGTAGGACCGGGACGGCGTGGCCCGCGTCGCGGCATGGGCCAAGTTTCGTCGCGTCCGGGCCATTTCGGCGGGCGGCGGCTCAATAGCCGCGCATGCGCAGCACGGGGTTCAGCGGCGGACGTCCGCAGGCGGTGCGCCAGGCATTCTCGATGATCTGGCCGATCACCGCCTCGTCCCGGGCGATGGCAGCCATATGCGGGGTCACCAGCACGCGGGGGTGCGTCCACAGCGGATCGGTGCGGTCGAGCGGCTCATGGGCGAAGACGTCCAGCACGGCGCCGCGCAGATGGCCTGCATCCAGCGCCTGGATCAGATCGGCCGGAACCAGATGGTCGCCGCGCCCGACATTGATCAGCGCGGCCCCTTGCGGCAGTTTCGCGAAGGTCTCCGCGCCCAGGATGCCGCGGGTCCGGGCGGTCAGCGGCAGCAGGTTGACCAGAATATCAGTGCGCGCCAGCAGCGTGTCGAGGCCCGCTTCGCCGTCATGGGCCTGAATGCCGGGCAGGCGCCTGGGTGTGCGCGACCAGCCGGCGACGTCGAAGCCGTGGCCTGCCAGCGCCAGCGCGACCCGGCCGCCGATCTCGCCCAGCCCCAAAACGCCGACGCGGCAGGTGGCGGGGCTGTGCTGCGGCGGTCGCTGCCAGATCTGCGCCGGATGATCGCGCAGCACGACCTGATCGAACCCGCGATAGAACCACAACACCGCCCAGTGGACGAATTCGGTCATGGCGGCGGGCAGGCTGTCATCGACGATGCGGGCCACCGGCAGTGACGGATCGAGCCCGGGATCGTTCAGCACGCCATCGACGCCGGCCGCGATCGACTGCACCAGTTTCAGCTTGGGCATGGTGGCGAGCAGGCCGGCGGGCGGGCGCCAGCACACCGCGATTTCGGCCTCGGCGCCGTCATCTTCGGGCCAGACGGTGATATCGAGCCGGGGATCGGCGGCGAGCAGCGGCTGTTTCATGAAGCCGAGATCGAGGACGCCGCCGATCAGGATCAGTTTCGGCATGGGGGCTCCCGCATGTGATGCCAGATGAGCGCGGGACCGATGGCACGCGCAGGCCGGTTGCATCCGGCGCATGCCCGAAGGATACTGAACCGGCATCCGACCTCCGCCGGGTCTCGGGCCATTTATCGTCGAGGATGGGCCATATGCTCGGACATACTGGACACCCGGCGCGCGAGGTCACCGCGCCGGTGCCATCGCCGCCGCCGCATGACGTCGACGTGTTCGGCCATTGGGCGGCGCGTTCGCTGGCCGAAAAACTGCAGCGGATCGACCGGCCGGTGGTCGCCATGGCGGCGGAGTTCGCCGAGGGCAATATCGGCACCCATCACGATCATCCGCGCGGCCAGATCGAATATGCCCTGACCGGGGTGATGACCGCGATCACCGATGACGGCACCTGGGTGGTGCCGCCACGCACGGCGCTGTGGATTCCCGCCCGCACCATGCATCAGGTGCGCAACTGGGGCCCGCTGTCACTGCGCACCCTGTATCTGGATATGGCCGTGTGCGCGGCCCTGCCGACCGGCTGCCGGGTGTTCCGGGTGTCGGACCTGCTGCATGCGCTGATCGTGGAGATGGTCGCGGTTCCGCATGAATACCCGCTGGATGGCCGCGAGGCGCGGATCGCCGATCTGCTGATCGGCGAGCTTGGCCGCATGCCCGATGTCGACCTGCATGCGCCGATGCCTCAGGACCGGCGCCTGGCCCGGATCTGCCGCGAGGTGCTGAAGGATCCGGCGGCCGAGCATGACCTGGATCACTGGGCCGGGATCGGCGGCATGGCCAGACGCACCTTGACCCGCCAGTTCCGGCGCGAAACCGGGCTGACCTTCAATGAATGGCGCCAGCAGGTGCGGCTGCTTGAGGCCCTGCCACGGCTGGCCGCCGGCGAGACGGTGACCAATGTGGCGCTGGATCTGGGTTATGAAAGCCCCAGCGCCTTCACCGCCATGTTCCGGCGCACGCTGGGGGCGACGCCACGCGACTACCTGCGCACCACCACCGATGGCGGCGCGCAGGCGCGCGGCACCTGAAAAGCCAATGCCACGCGCGCCTGTCGATGATCATCGCGGGCGGCGTGGCATTGGCCTCCGGCTCTGGCGGGTGCGGCCCGGATCAGACCATGTTCCCGGGTCAGGCCCTGTTCCCGGATCAGGCCCTGTTCCCGGATCAGGCCTTGTTCAAGGCCGCCGAGGCGTTGGTGATTTCGAAGGTGCCCTGTGCGCTGCCGCTGTCGGGGACGATTTCCGACGCGCGGTCGCTGATCGCATCGATGCGGGCGGCGACCTGATCGGCGGCGTCGGCGGCATCGCCGATATAGACGCCCTCGGTCAGGGTCACATAAGCGCGTTCGAAGCTGCCGGCGCCGGCATTCAGGATCATCCGGGTCGGCGCGTCTTCCGACACCAGATAGAGCAGGCCGGGCGACACGGTTTCAGGGCGCAGCATCGCCAGGACGTCGGCGGTCATCAGGCCTTCGGTCATCCGGGTGGCGGCGGTGGGCGCCAGGCAGTTGACCCGGATGTCGTTCTTGGCGCCTTCAAGCGACAGGGTCTGCATCAGCCCGACCAGCGCCATCTTGGCGGCGCCGTAATTCGACTGGCCGAAATTGCCATAGAGGCCCGATGACGAGGTGGTCATGGCGATGCGGCCGTAATTCTGGCCGCGCATGATCTCCCACACCGCCTTGGTGCAGATCACCGCACCCATCAGGTGCACATCCACCACCAGACGGAAATCGTCCAGGCTCATCTTGGCGAACGACTTGTCGCGCAGGATGCCGGCGTTGTTGACCAGGATATCGACCCGGCCCCAGCGCGTCATGGTATCGGCAACCATCGCCTCGACGGCGGCGGCATCGGTGACCGAGGCGCCGCTGGCCATCGCCTCGCCGCCGGCGGCCACGATCTCGTCGACCACCCCGGCCGCCGCATCCGACGACCGGCCGTCGGCACCAAGATCGTTCACCACCACCTTCGCGCCACGTTCGGCCAATGCCAGCGCATGGCACCGGCCAAGCCCGCCACCGGCACCGGTAACGATGGCGACACGGCCGTCGAACCTCATGCTCATGAATTCCACCTTCCTGTCGGGTGTCTTTTACCGTCGCCCGTCCAGGGGCGGGCGCGCGCGATCATAGCCGCTGCGCGCCGCAGTGCAAAATATACGGTGTTTGAAAGATATAACGGCCGATCGGCTCAAGATCGGATCATGCCATAGGCACCGCTGCCGCCCGAATCCGCCGTGACCTCTCGCGCTGCCGCAAAGATCGCCTGGCGGTCATCGCCACTGAGGTCACCATCGGAGGTGGTGGTCAGCACGCAGGCGATTTCGTGCTGGGCATCGAAGACCGGCGCCGCCTGACCGGTGATGCCCGACAGAAGATGGCCGCTGCGCTCGCAGCCGAAACTCTGGCGGATCTGGGCCAGATCCCGTGCCGGGGGCGCCTTGCCGCGAAAGGCCGCCGGTTGCAGCCGGCGGGCGACCTCGATGTATTGCTGCGGCAGGAAGGCCTGAAACACCAGCCCGCAGGCGGTGTTGTCGATCGGCAGCACATCGCCCAGGCCGATCGCGCTGATCGAGAAATAGGCGCTGCGATACCAGCGCACGATCGTCGGTCCCCGATCGGTCCAGATCGCGACACCGCCGCTGGCCGCGATCCGCATGGCCAGCGCCTTCATGTGCCGGGCGGCCACTTCCACCGGATCGATCCGCCGCAGCGCGCCGATACCGACATCCAGCGCCGCCGGGCCCAGATCATACTGGCCGCTGGCCGGATCCTGGGCCGCCAGCGCCTCTTTCACCAGGCTCTGCATATAGCGGTGGGCGGTGGAATTGCCGGTGCCGGCGCGGCGGGCCAGTTTCCCCAGCGCCATCGGGCCTTCGGCATCGGCCAGGATCTTCAGGAACCGGGCCGCGATCGACACCGATTGAATGATGCCCGACCGCCGCTGTTCATCCTTGCCGGTCATGTCCCCATCTTCGGTCATGCGTCCATCGGTCATCGCAGCACCGATGGCAGCCAGAAGGATATGGACGGGACAGCGATAAGCAGAACCATGACCACCATTTCCGTGAGCAGAAACCATAAAGAGCCGCGAATGACCCGGCCGAGCGAAATATCGCGCGGCATTAGACCATGGACCGCAAACAGGTTCAATCCGAGCGGCGGCGTGATCAATCCGATCTCGATATACTTCACCGCGATGACGCCGAACCACACCATGTCCAGGCCGCGTTCCTGCACCGCCGGCAGAAAGATCGGCAGCGCCAGCAGCATGACGCCCATCGGGTCGAGCACGGTGCCGAGCGCCAGCAGCACGATCGAGACGATGACGATAAAGGCAAGGTCGCTGTCGGCGAAGGCGGCGAGCCCGCCCGCGACATAGTCGGGAAAGCCGGTCAGGGCCAGATAGGTGGTCAATGTGCTGGTGCCGACCGCGATGATCAGGATCGCCGCCGTGGTCTGCGCGGTCTGGGCGATTGCCGCACGAAAGTTCGCAAAACGCAGCGACCGGCGCAGCAGGGCGATGATCACCGCCGCCAGCGGGCCAAGTCCACCGGCCTCGGTGGGGGTTGCGAA
Organism: Tistrella bauzanensis; assembly: GCF_014636235.1. NCBI lineage: Bacteria > Pseudomonadati > Pseudomonadota > Alphaproteobacteria > Geminicoccales > Geminicoccaceae > Tistrella > Tistrella bauzanensis. The sequence goes on along the minus strand of NZ_BMDZ01000015.1, from coordinate 71,869 downwards.
CCCGCCATACAGGCCGAGCATGATGGTGCCGGCCAGCAGCAGAACCGGCCATGTTGCCAGGATCAGCCGCCAAGTGCCCGGCTGATCCCAGGTGCCCGGCCGATCGTCGGCGGCAGCGATGTGCCGGCCGTCGGCGATCGCGGGCTGAAGGCGGGCGCGCAGGATGATCATCGCCGCATAGGCGATCGCGGTCAGCAGCCCGGGCAGCACGCCGGCCGCAAACATCACCAGCACCGATTGTTCGGTGAGAATGGCGAACATGATGAACGGGATCGAGGGCGGGATGACCGCGGCGATCGTGCCGGCACAGCCGCAGACGCCGGCGATCAGGCCGGGATCATAGCCGCGCCAGCATCTGGGGCACGGCCAGCCGGCCGACACCCACGGTCGCGGCCAGGCTGGAACCGGATGCCGTGCCAAAGGCCGCACAGGTGAAGCTGGTCGCCACCGCCAGCCCGCCGGGCACGCGCCGGGTGAGGATCTGGATGGTCGCGAACAGAACGTCCGCCAACCCGGCGCGGGCGACAATATTGCCCATCAGCAGGAACATCGGCACGGCCGACAGCTCCCAACTGGCCGCGAATTCCAGCGGCGCGCGCGACAGCAGCGCGAAGCCGGGTCCGACCCCGATCATGGCCACGGTGCCGGCCAGCCCGGCCGTGAACAGCGCGAAGGCGATCGGAATTCGCAGCACGACGAGAGCCAGAAACAGGATGATGACCAGAATGGCCTGATGTTCGGCCATCATGGCACGGGCTCCGTCCGATCATCGCCAAGGACGGCCAGAAGCTGGCAGAACGCCACCAGCGACAGGGCGCCGAAGCCGGCCACCACCGCCCAGCGGCCGGGCCAGACCGGCAGCGAAAACGTGGTCAGCACGATCCGTTCGCCGCGGATCGTGGCCATCCAGGCGACATCGAAGGACAGCCAGGTGAAGATGGCTGCAATGGCCATGGTGACCAGGGCCGCGAAGCCACGCTGCCACCGGGCTGGCCGGCCACGCAGGCGATCGGCCAGGAAGGTGACCTCGATCTGGCCACCGGATGCCTGCAGGCCAGCCAGCGGCAGAAACACCACCATCACCATATAGATGCGTGCCACTGCTTCGGGCATACCCTCGGGCGGTGCGCCGGTGGCCAGCCGGATCACGATGTCGAGCCCCATATGGACGAACATCAGCAGCACGGCGATGGCGCCCAGCGCATCGGTCAGTCCGCGCATTGCAGATCCGCGTCCCGGAACACCGTCTCGGCCAGAAGCCGGGTCATCTCAGCGGGGTCGGCCTTGATCCGTGGCAGATAGTCGTGATGCCATTTGTGATAGATGCCGGCCACACGTTCGGCGAAACCCTGCGGATCCGGCATGCCGCGTTCTGCGGCACGGGCCGCAAGGGCCGCGACTTCACGCTGCTGATAATCGGGCCAGAGTGCCTGCATCGCCGGGCGAAATGGCGACCACGGCCTCAAGTTTCGGCCGCACGCTGCTGTCGGCATCGACATAGGCCTTCTGCACATAGGGCTGCACCGCGCTCGCGGCATAGCCCAGTATGGCTGTGCGATCGGCATCCGAGATCCGGCACCAGGCATCGAGGCTGACCGATACCGGCACCGCGCCGCCGGGAATGCGCTGCGGCATGTCGATGACGCCCTTGATCACATCGAGCAGGCCATAGCTCTGCGCCCAGCTCAACGGCACCAGCGCGCAATCGGTCTTGGCCGTCTGCAGCGAGATCAGCAGATCGGTGATCGCGGTGCTGACCGGGATCATGCCGAGCGTCGTGGCCCAGCGCGCCTCAGGGCCGGCGATGACGCTGACCCGGCGGCCTTGGAGATCGCCCAGACCAGCGACCGGCCGGGTGCATTGCAGCGCCATCGGGGCGGTCGCGTTCAGGAACAGCGGGATCTGACCTTCCTTGCGCATATCCGCCAGGCATTGCGGGCAGGCGACATAGAACGCCTCGTTCAGCGCGCCGGTGGTGGCAGGCGGGTCGCTGCCGAAGCCCGTCGCCTCGGCCATCAATGACGCGAACGGCAGATCGGACGGATAGAAATTCAGAACGACGAACCCGGCATCGGCCACACCGTCGCGCACCGATGGCAGCACCGTCGGCATCTTGACCACCGTGCCGCCGAACAGGCCGCGAAACCGGACCCGGCCATCGGTGACGGCCTCGATCCCCTTCAGGAAGGGCACCACGCCCTCACGGTTGAACAGGGCCTGTTCGGGCACCGGTGATCCATAGGTGAGGGTCGCGGCATCTGCATCTTCAGGCAAGCCGGATAGAGCGAGGCAGATAGCGGCCGCCAGTGCGCCGCTCAGCCGTTTCAGGTGACGCCTTGTCGGGTGCTGCATGGTTCGATCCCCTCGCCCTTGATTGCTTGCGTGTCCTGTATGGCAGAATGTATTCTGAATGGTGGAATACGTGATACCCTCTGTCAAGGAGCACATGCCGTGCGTAACGAATTGATCGGCCTCGATCATCTGATGATCTCCACCGCGGATCTGGCCCCGGTCAGGCACTGCTATCAACGGTTGGGCTTCACCGTCACACCCTATCGGACCAACGAACCGATGGGCGGCGGCCGCACTGGCGGGCGCGGGGGCAATCATCTGGTGCTGTTTCAGCCGACGGATGATCGCATGACGAATTTCCTGGAACTCGCCTATGCCGACCCGGCCCATGCCACGCCCTATATGCGTGAATTGCTGGGCCGGCCGCCGGCGCTGGCGATGATCGTGCATGCCGCGACCGATCTGGAACGGCTCGATGCCGGCTGGCAGCAGGCCGGATTTCCGCCCTGCACCTTCTATGAACTCGACACGGTGTTCCGCGACCCGGAAGACGGCACCGAGGACCGGATCCATTATTTGCGGCCGGCCTGGATCGCACGTGAAAACACCGCCCGCCATTGGGCGGCCGCCATGATCGCGGTGTCCGACATGGGCACGATCCGCAGGCAGTTCGAGGGCATCTATGGCATCACGCTGGATGATGATGCGCCGGTGGCCATTGCGATGGGCGACCAGCGCCTGAGCGCGGTCGAGGCGGGATGGTTCGCCGATCGCCATGGCGATGCCGCACGCCGCGCCGACGGGACGATGGCGGAACTTGCGATCGAGATCCGCGTCGCCTCGCTCGACACGGCCCGCGCGGTGCTCACCCGCAACGGCGTGGCGTTTGATGAGCGTGACGATCAGATCGTGGTGCCGGCCCGCGAGGCGGGCGGCATCGTGCTCTGCTTCGCCGGAGCCGTGGCATGACCGCGCTCTATTACACCCGCCTCAACCGGCTGGCAGAACCGGACACGATCGCGATCCTGGTCGCCAGCCTGTCGTTTCAGCCGATCCTGGATGATGCGGAGCAGGGCCGCCTCGATCTGGTAACACAGGCTTTCGTAACGGCGACCCAGCGCATCGAGGCGGCCGGAGCCGGTGTGGTCGGGCTGTGCGCGGCCACGGCCCATCTGGCCTATGATGCGGTCGCGGCGGCGGTGTCGATACCCTGCTGCCACATCGCATCGCCCTTCCGCCAGCCGCAGACCTTTCTGTCGGCCGGCGCGGTTGTGGGGGTGCTGGGCACGCTGACGACGCTTGATCAGGGCATTTTCGGCGCGCCTCCCGCCGCGGCCGGGCATGTGGTCCTGTTCCCCGCCGGCACGGTCGCCACGGCGCTGGACCGGGCGATCAAGCACGACATCTCGGCCGGCCATGCCGGTGATGCGGCCTTGGCGGTCGTCCAGGCGGCCATCGATGATCTGGCCGCCAGGGGCGCCACCCATATCGTTCTGGGCTGCACGGAACTGCCCCTGATCCGCGACCGCCTGACGGTGGACGTGCCGCTGATCGACGCGGTGAATCTGCACTGCCGGGCCCTGCTCACGGCCGCCGGCGCCGCCTCTGGGCGCACGCCGTGATCAGCGCTCGACCCGGTTCCATTCGATGGCGCGCCGGCGCCAGTGTTTGCCGATCGCCTGGGTGAAATCGGCCCGCACCAGCTTGGCCCTGGCGATCAGATGCGTGTCATCCTGCCGGCGGATGACGATGCCCTCGGGCGGGCCGGCGCGATAGCGGCTGCGGGCGCCGTGCAGCAGATCGACCAGGGACGGTATGCCGTCGATATGGCCGGTGAACAGCGCGGGCACGCTGGTGAGGCCGATCTGCCGCGCCAGGGCGTCGCGCGCCATGGTGCTGCGGAAGCGACCGGTCGCGCGTTCATAGACGTCGAAGGCCAGGAACCAGTCGGGCAGGTGGTCGTAGTCGAGCGAATGGCGCGCGGCCAGCCATTCACCGAACAGGATCAACTGATCCGTCGCCAGCGCATCGAACAGCCGGTCTTCATGCAGCGCCAGCCAATCGGCCAGCCGTTCGAACTGGCCGGTGAACGGGCTGTTCAGATACTGGCCACGGTTCTGGGCACGGATCAGCCCGGTATCCGGGTCGACCGACAGGCCCAGATTGGCGCCATCGACCTTTTCCTCGACCACCACCGGGCCGTCCAGAAGCCGGGCGACCTCTTCGGCCGACAGCAGCTTGTCGTCGCGCGGCAGGCCCGTGCCCAGCCAGGCGATATGGGCGGTCTGCGGAAAGCGGAAAAATGCGGTCATCGGCCGAACTTGTTCTGGTGGAAGCGCCGGGCCTCGGCCTCGCAGATGAAGCGGACCACAACCCCGTGATGCGCCAGATCCGGCGCCCAGTCGAGCCATTTCGAATCCGCCGCCTGCAGGATCGGCGGGTGATCGGGATGCGCCACCGCCATCGCCACGAATTTGCGGTCGGGCGGGTCGAACCGGGCCAGGGCCGGATCGTCGGGAAATTCGGCCCAGCCACGTGTCGCATCCGGGGTGATCGTCACCTGTTCGACCCGGTCGGGATTGCCGGCCTGACGCAGCAGCCATTTCAGGAACACGTCGCCCGCGCCCTTGCCGCGGTTCGGGCGCAGTTTGTGGCTGTATTCCTCGATCACCGACCAGCCGTCATCCACCACCACCCGGCCGTTCGCCATCACTGCCTGCAAGGCGACGGCACAGGCCGCCACACACTCGGCGCCGACATCGGCATGGGCGTTGTTGGCGATCAGCATCACATTGGTGTCGATGATCCGGGGGCGGCGGCGCGCGGTCATGCGCCACCGCCTTCCGGGGGCTGGGTGCGGCGGCGCGCGGTCGCCATCGCCCGGGCAGTCAGTTCGGCCATCTCGTCGCCGAACACGCCGTCGGGCCAGTTCAGGATCTCGCCGGTCTCGTCGATATGAAGCTGCTCGATCGTGGCCGGCACCGTGCCGGGGCACCAGTGGACAGCCAGTTGATCCGCCGCCAGCATGCCTTCGGCAATCCGCCGCTGAATGCGATTGAGCAGCGCTTCGGAATGGGTTTCCAGAATGATCTGCACCGCCCGTGGCCGGCCATTCTCCCAGGCCGAGACGGCATCGACCATCAGGTCGCCCAGGGCGGTCTGGGCCGCCGCGTGCAGATGCAGTTCCGGCTGTTCCATCCACAAGGTGGTGCCCGCCGGCACGTGGAAGGCCGCGACCGCCGCCGGCAGGATCTGCGAGACCCCGAAACCGGCATCGGCCAGCGACACCGCCGGGCCGCCGGCGCGGCCGGTCACCCGCACCACCAGGCCGTCGCCGCCGGCACCATGGTCGGTCGCGAGCGTCAGATCGTCGATCAACCCCAGCCGGGACAGGCGTTCGGCGATGAAGCGGACGAAGCCCTGCGGCGCGGCATCGGCGCGAGCCGCCAGCCGCCGACCGGCGGCATCGGCCGCGGCCATGGCGGCGATCGCAAGCTGGCCGCGGCTGCCGACATCGCGGGGCGGGTGCCGCGGTATGGGATAGCGCCGGCGTGGCCGGGCGCGCAGCGGCCCCAGATGCGAGAACCGGCCTATGGCGTCGCGCGCGGATGCCACGAGGCCCGGCAGCCGTGTGGCGGGCGTGGCGGTGCCGCCGCTCTGTCCGTCCACGGCAAACAGTCGGCTGCGGCCCTGATCATCCAGGCCCAGTGTCAGCGACAGGCGTTGCGTCGCGTCCTGCGCCGCGTCCCGCCAGCCCAGATCGATGCCGATCCGCCGCAGTGGATCGTGGTCTCTGACGACGTCGAGAAATTGTGCCGCCGGCACGGCATCCGCTACGGCGTCCGGTCTGGTGATATCGGTTGCCAGCACGCTCCGCAGGGCCTGAAGCGCATGCGCGATGCTGCTCTTGCCGGCACCATTGGCGCCATAGAGCAGGGTCAGCGGCGCCAGCGCGATGTCGCCGCTATCCTCCCAGGCCTTCAGATTGCGCAGACGGATCGAGGTGAGCATCGGGGGCGCGGGCTCCGGACCGGTTCAATCTGGCCGGAGCCTATCAACCTTGCCCGCACGCCGCCAGCGCCGCGACGCCACGGAATACTGCCCGGATGCACGCCATCAGGCGTTCGGCTCCAGCGCCGGTGCGGCACCGCCCGGAAACCACGAGGTGTCGATGCGGTAATACCGGTCCTGGAAATCCGCCATGTCCTTCAGCGCGCGTTCGTCGCAGATCCGGATCGCGCGATCCATGCGCTGGATCAGCCCGGCGCGTTCCATCAGCGACATGGTGCGGCTGACATAGACATTGGTCAGGCCCAGGGCGTCGCCGATCAATTCCTGGCTCAACGGCAGATCGAAGGTGTCGGTGATGTCGGGGCTGGTGATCCGCAGCCGGCTGACGATCTCCAGCAGGAAATGCGCCACCCGTTCATCGGCATTCATGCGGCCGATGGTGCGGATACGGTCGAGCAGAACCACATGGTCCATCATGCCCAGGGTCATGAGCAGGGCGGTCAGGCGCGGCGAGTCGCGAAAAATCTCGTCGAGACGATTTTTGGGGAACGGACACAGGCAGATGTCGGTTGCAGCCTGCAGACCGGTCACCGCGCGTTCATAGGCAACGTCGGGAATGCCGATCACATCGCCGGGATGGTGGATCTGCAGCACCTGCCGGCGGCCATCGACCATGATCGTATAGGAGTAGCACCACCCGGACTTGACCACATAGAGCAGATCGGCCGGCGCACCGCTCTCGCGGACGATGTCGCGCTGTCGCCAGTTTTGCTCATGCTTCTGAAGCGACGCCAGATGGGCGATATCCGGATCGGACAGATCAAGATAGTAGCCCATTTTCTCGATCAGACAGTTGGTCTTCTGCGTGCGCTTTGAAGAAGAATTGCCAGGCATTCCAGTCGGCATCCCGCTATCGTTTATGGTGAACGAATAATCCAGACTATCACAAGTGGTTCCTGGAGATCCTGTGACCTTGTCGTGGCGCAAATTGGCACATAAATCTAGTCTCCGCCACACCAATTTTTCTACTTTATATTAAACCAGTTTAAAGATGAAGTCTCCAAACCCCATCATTGTCCCTGGGTCCAATTGGGACAGTAGAGGAAGGACGTGAACAGATGGCTACCCCTGCAACGACCGAAACCTCGAACCTGATTTCCGCCGACCGGGTGGAAGGCACCTCGGTCTATGGCGCCGATGGCGAGAAGATCGGCTCGATCTATGGCCTGATGCTGAACAAGCTGTCGGGGAAGGTCGCCTATGCCGTGGTCTCTTTCGGCGGCTTCCTGGGCATCGGCGAGAAGTATCACCCGCTGCCCTGGGACGTTCTGAAATACGACACCAGCAAGGATGGCTATGTCGTCGGCCTGACCCGGGATCAGCTTGAAAATGCGCCGACCTATGACCGTGGCGACGAGCGACGGTTGTATGACCGGGACTATGAAGCCCGGATCCATAGCCATTACGGCACCGCGCCGTACTGGTTGTAACAGCAGGGCGGCACAGCGTCGCCCCGCCGTCGCCGCCCAGCTTGTGGAAGAAGGCCCGGACACGAGGGTGCGTCCGGGCCTTCTTTTCGTTCAGGGGCGGGGCGGTATCGGGAGATGGCGTCAGTGCGCCGCGCCTGGTGCCGGATGATACAGGCGGTCGACGATCTGCTTCAGCACGCCATGGGCCACGGTCACGGCCGGCACGGTGCTCATCCGTTCCAGATAGCGCAACCGGGCGTGATTGTCGGCCGCATCGGTCGCAGGACCGACGCCGGTCAGGCCAGCCACGGTGATGACATGCCCGGCCACGTCGTCGACATCCGGTGGCGGCAGGCGGCGCGTGCTGCGGTTCTCGTCAATCGCCAGAATCGTGTTGGAAAACGCCTTCAGCCAGACGAATTGCGGGTGGTTGGATACCAGATCCAGGCGCTGATACGGGTCGTCGACGGCGCCGAAGCTGGCAAGCTCGGCATCGATCAGCGCCTTGTGCACCTTGATCAGCGCGGATGACAGCAGCTTCAGCGCGCCGCGCGGGTCGCGGGCGGCCAGGCTGTCGGGGCCGAAGCTGGCCGTCGGGGTGGCCGGAGCGGAGGGGGTGGCCGGGCTCGTGGTCATGGGGAAAACGGCTCCCTGGGCATGGGCGGTGACGGAATTGCCCCGCCGGGTCCGCCTTCATGTAGCCATCCATGAGCGTGTTGTCATCCGCCCCGTCCCGCAGGGCGCCCGCGCCGCGACTGCACGACAGGTCAGCCCTGCGTGGCCAGAGGGGGCCCGCACCGTGCCGCCATCTGCGCCAGAACCGCAGCGGGCTCGGCGATGTGGCGGGTCATCCGTCCGTCCAGAACCACGCCGGCGCCGTCTTCACCGCGCACCTCGAACAGCAGCGACCGCCCCACCGCGCGCAGCAGGCGGGCGGTGATCGTCACCTCCATGCCCTCGGCCGTGGGGGCGGTATGACGGATGTCGAACCCGACGCCGACGGTGGTGGCGCCCTGGGGTAGATAGGCCGCCACCGCCCGCATGCAGGCCAGTTCCGCCAGCCAGATCACTGGCGCCGAGGCCAGGGCCGCGACATCCCCCTGCCATGCGGTCGCCAGATCCTGGGCGCGGACCACGTGGCGGATCCGGCCTTCCAGGCCCGGCGTAATGCCGGCGGGCGGGGTCAACAGGCTTGCGATATCGGTCATGGAGACACCTTGTCGATGGGGGGCATGGACGATGAGGGATCACGGGCGATGAGTTCACGGGGCGTGGTGGCCAGGGTGACGGCGCCGAGCCCCGCCCCCAGTACCAGAAAGACCAGGCGCATCGCATCGGCACCGGCCAAGCTCGACGCCATGACCGGGCCTGACGCGGCGGTCAGGCCCTGAGTGGCACCGCCGCTATCGGCGATCAGCCCGGTCAGCACCTGCCAGACCGCGACACCGGCGAAGAAGCAGAAGATCAGCCCCGACAATGCCCGGCCCATGGCCTCTGGCGGCACGCTGGCGCGCACGACCGCGAATTGCAGCACATAGAACGAGCCGGCCGCGGTGATCAGCGCCAGAACCACCAGATCGATGGCGAGCAGATGGCCGCCGCCAAGCCCCAGCGCCACCAGCCCGGCGGCGGCCAGCAGGCCACCGCCGCGCATCAGCGCCCGCCGGCGCGGGCCGGCCCGGTCCAGCCGCCCGAAGGCCAGCGGTGCGGCAACCATCACCACCGACAGCCCCAGCACGATATTGCCGATCGCAACCGGGCCCAGCCCATGGGCCGCTTGCAGGAACGGGCCGAGCCACAGGCCGCGCAGGGTGATGAGGGCCGGGTATGACATCGCAGCCAGCAGGGCCGTGCGCCGCATCGGCCGTGACACCAGAATGGCGAGTGTGCCGCGAATATCGGCCACAAGGCCGGCCCGCGACTTGGCCGGCGACTCTGGCGCCGTGGCGGCCCGCGGGCGCGGTGCCCGGGCGAGGCCCAGCCAGATCGCCGCCGCCACCGCCAGTGTCAGCACGCCACAGGCGGCGAAGGCCCCCCGCCAGCCCCCGACTTCGATGGCGAGCGCCAGCGGTGTGCCCGACAGAAGCATTCCCGCGCCGCCGATCGACACCACCGCAGCCGATACCGCGGCGAAGCGATCGGCCGGCCAGGCATGGCTGGCGAAGACCAGCGGCGCCATCAGCAGGCCCGAACAGCCGATGCCGATGATCGCCTGGGCCGCCACCAGCACGCCGAAGCCCGGTGCCACCGCCGACAGACCGGCGCCTGCGGCCGTGATCAGCAGCAGCACGCTGGCGGTGCGCCGCACCCCCAGACGGTCGACCGCCAGCCCGACCGGCAACTGCACCAGCGCGAAGGCGAGGTGAAAGGCGGCGGCGAACACGCCAAGCCCGCGGGGGCCGATATCGAAGGCCTGTACCAGCGGTGCCGCCATCACCGCCGGCAGGGTGCGGTAGAGGTGGCTGAGGGCGAATCCGGCGATCAGCAGGCCAAGCATCACCGTGACGCGCGGTGGCACATCTCTGGTCGGGGTGGCGGTGGTGGAAAGGCTGTCGGGCATGGGCGGGGCGATTCCGAATGGAGGGCCTTGTGGTGCCTCGGCGTGTGACAAAGATTAATCCTGTCATGAAGACTCTCAGATTATGGGCAATATCTTCACGGAAAAAGCCATGAAACCTAAATATGGACCACAATACGGATATATACTGAGAGTGAACCATGGATTTTGAATACAAAGGCATGATCATTATACCGATCCGTTGCGCCATGCGACCTGATCGACGATCGATATGGGTGCGTTCTGCAGCGACGGGCGCCGTTTCGAAAGAAAGATGACGCGTCTTCGATATGACCATAATATGAACCATTGGACGCTGAAATTTTTGGCAGGCTGGCTGATATAGGCGCGCATGGCGCAAGATTCAGCAGGCAGAGGGGCATCGAGTCGCCCGGGAATCTGCCGGGTGGTTTCGATCTAGGGCAGATATACTGCCCTATTCATCCGGTTTGCTCCACGATGGGAGGGGTAAACCTTATGTGCGTATCCATCAGGACGAGGCCGTCCTGAACACTGATCTGCCTCGCCGCACGTTGCGCGAAAGATCCATAATATGGATCATTCTTGAATCTTTTGACAATCATGCATTGAACCACCCGTCCAGTGGTTGTATCTATGGTAACGGCAACGCCTAAAGCGATCATCTTGCGGAATGACCCATCCAAAATGGATCAGGTGTCGCCGCAAATAAAAATCGATTGATCGCAGCTTCCGGGGAGAAACGGATGAGCACGCCCAGACCGCCGATCGACCAGACATCCGCAGACTGATCCGCCGCACCGGGCCTGACCGCTTCCGCCGCGCCGCTCTGTGCGTGGCGATGCAGCCGGCTGCCGATGCGCGACAGATGGCCCGCCTTCGGCGGGTGGATGTCCGCGCCGCCTTGCCTCTGACATGTGGAAACGATCGAGCCGGCACCGTCGTGAGCGGTGGTGCCGGAGAAGGGGACACATCATGCTTAACACCAGCACGTCATCAGCCCTGCCGCCGGGTGTTCTGGCCCAGCCGGCCTTCGCCCGTGCCATCGACCGGTTGTCGAAACTGTCGGTCGACGGCTATTACAACCCGTATCGCAGCTTTGCCTGGCCCGACGCGATCGACCCGGCAAGCTGGTGGATGCCGCCCGAATTGCTGTCGGTCTGGGGCACGGATGCCGCCGATACGCTCGACGAGGCGACGCTCCGCACTCTGGCGAAGTGGGAGAGCATCAATTTCTACAGCCTGAACGTTCACGGCATTCGCGAACTGCTTCAGGCCGTGATCGCCCGGCTGCACGAACCAGGCTATGAAGTCGCCTCGCGCTTTTTCCATCACTTCGTCGGCGAAGAGAATGACCACATGTGGTTTTTCGCCGAATTCTGCCTGCGCTATGCCGGGAAACTGTATCCGGACCGGCAGGTGCGGATTGAAACCGCGCCAGATCCGTTGATCGAGAACTTCCTGGTCTTTGCGCGGATCACGATCTTCGAAGAGATCGTGGATTTCTATAACACCGCGATGGCCGCCGATGAACGGCTCGACCCGGCGATCCGCAAGATCAACCAGGTTCATCATGTCGACGAAAGCCGCCATATCGCCTTCGGCCGCAAGCTGATGGTGCTGCTGCACGAGGATCTGTGCCGCCGTGGCGACGAGGCGCTGCTCGACCGGGTGTCGGAGTATCTGCGGCGGTATATGACCGCCAGCATCCGGGGCTTCTATTCGCCAGATGCCTATCGCGATGCCGGAATCGCCGACCCGCTGGCGCTGCGCCGCGGCCTGTTGAGCCATCCGGCACGCGCGGCCTTCGATGCCCGCGTCCTGCGCCGGACGACCGATTTCATGACCGCAACCGGAATTCTCCGCCCTGTACGGGAGGCCGCGTGATGACCGATCAGACCTCCGCCACCAATGCCGAGACCCGTGTGGTCAGTTGGCTTCTGGCCCGCAATCCGGAACTCGACACGATCCCCGACGACCTGGACCTGATCGAGAACCGGGTGATCGACAGCCTTGATTTCATGGAGTTCGTCTTCGTGCTGGAAGAGGTGACCGGCCGCGCGAACCTGCTCGACGGCGTCTCGGTCGATGCGTTCCGCACCCGCGCCGCGATCCGCCGCACCTTTCTGGCCGGTTGAACCCGCTCTGGTGCCGGACGCAGCCGTTCGGCGCCGCACTTTCTGATGGTGACCCCCCATGTGCAGTGAGCATGGCAGTGAACATAATTGCGGCCACGACGCCGCGACCGGCGCGGACACGCTGTTTCGTGCCGCCGAAGACGGGCTTGTGACGCTGGGCCCCGACGTGACCGAGTTGATGATCGCGCTCGACGACCATATCCGTGGCTGGGCGCGCGGCGTGCCGGCACGGCCGATGATCTATCCGCCGCTGATGCGTGCCGCCGACCTGGACACGCTCGATTTCTTCCACAACTTCCCGCATCTGGGCGTGATGACCGCTGGCATCGACGAGGTCCATCACGCGACCGTGGCGGAAGAGGCCAAGGCCGGCCCGGTGACCCGCATCGCCGGCGACCGGCTGACCGATGCGACCCATGTCCTGCCCACGGCCGCCTGCTATAACGTCTATCTGGATCTGCGCGGCGCCAGGCTCGATGCCCCCCGCTTCGTGACGACGGTCGCGCGCTGCTTCCGTCGTGAGGCGTATTACGACGGCCTGCGCCGGCTGACCGGGTTCACCATGCGTGAAATCGTCTGCGTGGGGCCGCAGGATGCGGTGAAGGCCCATCTGAAGACCTTCCGCGCCCGGGTTCTGGCCTTTGCCGACCGGCTGGACCTGCCGTTGAAGATCGAGGCCGCGACCGATCCGTTCTTCTCGAACGATGCCGCCCGCACGGCCATGCAGAAGCTGTTTCCGGTGAAAGAGGAGTTCGTCTATGGCGACACGCTGGCGATCGCCTCGGTGAACTTCCATCGCAATTTTTTTGGCGAGCGTTGCGACATCCACAACCAGGATGGCAGCCACGCCTTCAGCGGCTGTGTCGCCTTTGGCCTTGAGCGCTGGATGCATGCGCTGCTGGACATGCATGACGGCAATGTCCGGCGCGCCCGCGCGGCGCTGGAGGTGGCGATCGCCGATGAGGCGGCCGAACTGGCGGCATCGGGTCTGCTGCCGGGCGATCTGGTGGCGCCACCCCCGGCCGACGAGGCCCAGCGCCCCAAACCGCCACGCGCGACCGGGGGCGACGCCAATGCAAGGCGGGAGAGGGGGCCGGCCGATGCCGGGGCGGGCGCGTGATCCCGGCGGGCCTGGGCGATCCTCGCATGGGCGCTGACACAGTGGCACCGGGGCGGGCGGCCGCCCTGGTCGACGCCCGGTTGCCGGTGTTTCAGGCCGGCATGGGCGGCATCGCCGGGCCATGTCTGGTGGCGGCGGTGGCGGAGGCCGGCGGGGCGGGCATCATCGGCCTGTACAAGCACAACCCCGATGAGATCGCGGCCCTGATCGCCGAGGCGGCGGATCTGACCGACCGGCCCTTCGGCATCAATCTGGTGCCGGAGGTCGTCTCGGAGCCGACATTGCTCGATCAGGTACGGGGGGTGACGCAGGCCCCCGCCGCCCGGCCGTTCGTGACCTTCTATGGCCTGCCGCCCGCGGCGGCGATCCGGCTTGCCCGCGATGCCGGCCGGGTGGTGATCGTGCAGACCGGCAGTGTGTTCGATGCGGTGGAAGCCGTGCGCCGGGGAGCCGGCGCCATTGTCATTCAGGGCCATGAAGCCGGCGGTCACCACCTGTCGGCGCGTGGCGTGCTGGATCTGGTGGCGGCGGTGGCGGAGCGCCTGCCCGAGATCCCGCTGATCGCGGCGGGCGGGATCAGCGACGCCAACGCGGCTGCGATGGCGGCCGCGGCCGGCGCCGACGCGGTTCTGGCCGGCACGGCCTTTATCTGCGCCACGGAAAGCGCCGCGCATGACCATTATCGCGCGCGGGTTCTCACCGCCACCGGCGCCGATCAGACCGTGATCACCGACCGGTTCGAGATCGGATGGGCCGGGCGGCGCCACCGGGTGCTGCGCAATGCGGTCACCGAGGCCGCAACCCCACCGGCTCCGACCTTCATCGGCCGCACGGTGCTGTTCGGCCGGCCATACCCGGTGCCATGCGGATCGGCCGCCGTGCCGACCATCCACACCAGCGGCCGGATCGACGACATGGCGCTGTATTGCGGCACAGGCTGCGATGCCGTGACCGCGATTGAGCCGGCGGCCGATATCGTGCGGCGCCTGGCCGCCGGTGTCGCACAAGGTCGTGCCGCCAGGCGGCCGGATGCCCGGCCGGCCGCCACTGCCGCCATTGCCGCCCAAAGCTAGGGAGACGCAGACATGGACATTCCCTTCATGACCCTGAGCCGGCTCGCCTTCGGCTATTGGGAGGGGCAGCCGCTTTATGCCATGGCCGAGCTGGGCGTGTTCGATGCCCTGGCTGACGGTCCGTCGCGCGCGACGGCTTTGGCCGACCGGTTGAACACATCGGTCGACGGCATGACCCGGCTGCTGGATGCGGGCGTGGCCCTGCGTCTGCTGACCCGCGATCCGGAAACCGATGGCCGCTATCGCAACAGCGATCTGGCGGCAGCACTTCTGACCAGCGCGTCGCCCGATACGCTGATCCACTGGGTGCGGGTGATGGGCCGCTGGTCACGGCCGTGGAGCCAGCTTGCCGATGCCGTGCGCACCGGCCGGACCGTGGAAGATCAAGGCCTCCGGCTGGGCGACGATCCGGCCTATATGCGCGACTTCATCCTCGGCATGCATGAATATGCCCGGCGTGGCGCGGCCGAACTGCCGCGCGCCATCCCGCTGGGCGGTCTGCGCCGCGCCGCCGATATCGGCGGTGGCGCCGGCACCTATGCGATGGCGCTGGCCCAGGCGGCGCCGTCGCTGCATATCGCGGTGCTGGATCTGAAACCGGTGCTGGAGATCACCCGCGCGATGGTGGCGGAGCACGGGTTGAGCGATCGCATCTCCACCGGTGTGATCGACTATGCCCATGACCGCTTCGGCGCCGATCTGGATCTGGTGCTGATGTCGAACGTGCTGCACCAGGAATCCGACACTGTCTGCCTGTCGATGCTGGGGCGGGCGCGCGATGCGCTGACGCCGGGCGGGCGGGTGGTCGTGCAGGGGCATTTCGTGCAGCCGGACCGCACCGGCCCGCTGTTTGCCACCCTGCACAACCTGTCGGCCCTGGCTCTGTGGAGCGGCGGCCACAGCCGGACGCTTCAGGAGATGGCAGATCTGGCCGCCCGCGCCGGCTTCACTGATATCAGCCATGGCCCGGTCGGCAAATCGGGCCTGTCGATGGTGACGGGCCTGCGGGCCTGAGGCGGGCAGAGGGCTTGGCGGCCCCATTGGACCGGAGATCGTCGGATCAACGGTCGATGGCCGCCATACGGTCGGGCGCATAGCGCGCCCCGGCCACGAGACCGGGCGGCACAGCGGCACTGATCGCCGCCCGGTCCTCGTCGGTCAGCGATACCATCAGGGCCGCCAGATTATCGTCGATCCGCGCCGGCCGCGAGGCGCCGAACAGCGGCACGATCGGGGGCGATGCGGGCTGGCGGTTCCGGTCCAGCACCCAGGCGATGGCCAGCACGGCGGTGCTGATGCCCAGCCGCCGGGCGATCGCCTCAAGCTGCCGGACGAGATCCAGATTGCGGTCCAGATTGTCGGCGGCAAAGCGCGGGTAGTTGCGCCGGTTGTCATCGGGCGCCAGATCGGCGGCGCTGGCGAGCGTACCCGCCAGCGCGCCGCGGCTGAGCACGCCATAGGCGACGAAGGCCGTGCCCAGATCGTGGCAGGCACCCAGCAGCCCGTCTTCGGGATCGCGCGACCACAGGGAATACTCGCTCTGCACCGCAGCGATCGGGAATATTTTTGCGGCACGAGAAAGAGTTATGGCCGAAACTTCGCTTAATCCAAGATGCCGGACATGGCCCTTGCGGACCTGATCGGCCATGGCACCGACGCTGTCTTCGATCGGCACCTGCGGGTCGACCCGGTGCAGATACCACAGATCGATGCAATCGGTGCCAAGCCGCCGCAGGCTGGCCTCGATCGCCCGGCCGATATGGGCCGGGCTGCCATCGATACCGCGCCCGCCTTCGGTGCCGCCGGCGGGCGGCACGAAGCCCACTTTGCTCGCCAGTACCACCCGGTCGCGGCGATCGCGGATGGCCTGCCCGACCAGGGCTTCATTCGTGCCCCAGCCATACATGTCGGCGGTGTCGATCAGGGTGATGCCACGGTCGATGGCATGGTGAAGGGTGCGCTGCGCCTCGCCGGGGTCGCGCGGGCCGTAGGATCCGGTCATGGCCATGCAGCCCAGCCCGACGGCCGACACCACCGGCCCCTGGCTGCCAAGGCGGATGGCGGGGATTGATGACGGCATATCGGTCATGGCCGGTCCTCGTCTGTGGATGCGGATGTGGATGCAGGCGCGGCGGCACGGCCAACACCGCGCAGACTGTCCCAGACAGAGGGCGTCCAGCCGCGCAAGGCCGCCAGATCCGGCCCGGCCGCACCTTCGAGCCGGCGCCCGCCATCGATCGCCAGCACCTCGCCGGTGATATAGCCGGCGCCATCCGATACCAGAAATGCCGCCAGATCGGCCAGTTCGGCGGGTTTGCCGGTGCGGCCCAGCGCCACCCCCGCCTCGGGTGGCGGCATCTCGGTGCCAGCCGGCCGCAACCGGCCGAAGGCGCCTTCGGTGGGGAACGGGCCCGGTGCTATGCCGTTCAGGCGGATGCCATGCGGCCCCCATTCCACCGCCAGCGAACGGATCATCGCCAGCACCCCGGCCTTGGCCATGGCCGATGGCAGTTTATACGGGGCGCCGGTCAGGGCCGACTGAGTGAGGATGCACAAGACCGCCGCCGGCAGCCCGGCGCTGATCCAGCGCCGGCCGGCGGCGAGCGTCACATTGGCCGCGCCCTTCAGCACGATATCGATGATGGCGTCGACCGCGCGCGGCGACAACGTCTCGCTGCGCGCCAGGAAATTGCCGGCGGCATTGTTGACCAGGATGTCGATGGGGCGGGTGGCGAAGGCCCGGTCCATCATGGCGTCGACCGCCATGGCATCGCGGACGTCGCAGGCTATCGCGTCGACATCGACGCCATGGCGGGCGGCGAGGCCGGCGGCGGCATCGTCGAGCACCGCCGCGCGACGCCCCACCAGCACCAGATCGGCGCCGAGTTCGGCATAGCGGCCGGCGATGGCGAGGCCAAGGCCGGTGCCGCCGCCGGTGATCAGCGCGCGACGGCCCTTCAGGAGATCGGCGGCGAACATGGATGCGAACTCCAATCCGAACAGGGATTAATAGGCGATCAGGCCGGGCAGCCACAGGCTGAGTTCCGGCAGCGCGATCAGCAGGCCGAGAACGACGAATTCGCCGATCAGGAATGGCATCACACCCTTGAAGCCGGTTTCGACCCGGGTGTTCGATGCGCTGGCGGCCACGAACACATTCATCCCCAGGGGTGGTGTGACCAGCCCGATTTCAGTGGTTTTGGTGACGATGATGCCGAACCAGATCGGGTCATAGCCCAGCGACATCACCAGCGGGAAGGTCAGCGGCAGGGTCAGGATGACGATCGCCAACTGGTCGATGAAGAAGCCCAGCACCAGATAGATCAGCACGATCACCAGCAGGATGCCCCAGGCCGGAAGCGGCAGGGTGCCGACCCAGTCGATCAACTCCTGCGGCGCGCGGGTGGCGGCCAGGTAATAGCCGAAGATCATCGCGCCGATGACGATGGCGAAGATCATGGCGGTGGAGCGCAGGGTGTGGCGCAGCGCCTCGGCGAATTCGCTGCGGCGCAACCCGCCCCAGCCGATGCCGATGATCAGCGCGCCCATGGCGCC
This sequence comes from Tistrella bauzanensis, assembly GCF_014636235.1. Classification (NCBI taxonomy): domain Bacteria; kingdom Pseudomonadati; phylum Pseudomonadota; class Alphaproteobacteria; order Geminicoccales; family Geminicoccaceae; genus Tistrella; species Tistrella bauzanensis. The sequence goes on along the minus strand of NZ_BMDZ01000015.1, from coordinate 53,675 downwards.
GACGGCGGCGGCCTCGGTGGCGGTGATGGCGCCGGAATAGATACCGCCCAGAACCAGCCCCACCAGCACGGCCGCCGGCCAGACCGGACGGATTGAGGCCACACGCTCGGCGCGGGGGGGCTTGGGCGCGGCGGGGGCGATGTCCGGCCTGCGCTTGACCCACAGCAGGATGACGGTGACATAGCCCGCCGCCGTGAGAATGCCCGGCACGACACCGGCCATGAACAGGCTGCCGATCGAGGTTTCGGTCAGCACGCCATAGATGATCAGGCCCAGCGATGGCGGGATCATGATCGATAGCGTGCCGGCCACCGCGACCGTGCCGACCGCGAGCCGGTCGTCATAGCCATAGCGGCGCATCTCGGGCACCGAAATCCGCGCCATCGCGGCGGCGGCGGCGGTGCTGGACCCGGCCAGGGCCGCGAAGCCGGTGGAGGCGGCCACGGCGGCGAGCGCCAGCCCGCCGCGGATATGGCCCAGCCACAGGAAACACATCCGATACAGATTGCGCACGATCGACGATCTGGCGAGCAGTTCCGCCATCAGGATGAACAGCGGGATGGTCGACAGCAGAAAATTGGCGGCGGTGCGATAGGGTGTGGTCTGCAACACGCCGAGCGTGGGCATCCAGCCGATCGCCATCGCGGCGCCGACCGCGCCGGTCACGCCAAGCGCATAGGCGATGGGCATGCCAAGGCAGATCAGCACCACCAGCGCCGTCATGGGAAGGGCGACATCCATGGAACCGTCTCCTTTAGCGACCCGGCCGGGCGGGGCTGGGCGTTGCGTGGCCATCGCTCATCGGGGCGGCCGGCGGCTGGTCGGTGATGATGGCCGGTATCAGCAGGCAGGCGCGCAGCACCAGACGCAGGCTGAGCACGCCGGCGCCAAGCGAGACGATCGCCCAAGACGGTGCCGTCGGCAGCGGCATGGCGCCGCCGGTCCAGCGATTGGCCTTCAGGTTCATCCAGGCGGTATCGCCGGCCTTCCAGGCGATCAGCCCGAACAGCACCGCTGCCGCCAGCAGATACAGGGTGTCGAGACCAAAGCGCAGGCGCGGGGGCATCATCGCCAGCACCAGATCGACCCGGACATGGCCATTGGTGCGTTCCGTGCCGGCCAAGCCGAAGAACACCACGGCGATCATCAGATAGAATTCGGTGATCTCGTAGGCGCCGGTCACCGGCGAGGCGAACAGATAGCGGCCGCCGGCATCGGCGACGGTGAGCAGCATCATCACGATCAGCGCCAGCATGGCGGCGCCGTCGAGCAGGGCCTCAAGGCGCTGAACCGCGCGGTCGATCAAAGTCACGGGCGTCATCCTCGTCGTCGGTCGGCATGACCGGAACAGTGGGGGTGAAACGGGGGGCGCCGCGATGCCTTGCGGCATCGCGGCGTCGCCACCGCCCTGAAGGGCCGGCCCCCTCAACGGGTCAGCAGGGCTTCCCATTCCTGATAGACGCGCGAGGCGGGCATGCCGCGACCGTCGAATTCCTTCACCCAGTCCGCCTGCACCGGCTTCAGGCGCTCCGCCCACAGCGGCAGATCGGCCTCGGCGATGTCATAGACGGCGCCGCCACGCTTCTCCAGATCGGCGGCGAACGTCACCGCGCGCTCGCCATAGAGCTTGTCGAGGAAGATATCCATCTCCTTGCCGGTCTTGATCAGCAGATTCTGAAGATCCTCGGGCAGCTTCTGCCAGACGGTTTCGTTGATCACATAGATCGATGGAAACAGGCCGAAATTGAGGTTGTTGGTCGAATAGCGCAGTTGTTCCTCCAGCTTGTAGCCGCCGGCGGTGGGCACGTTGAACAGCGAGCCGTCGACCGTGCCGCGCTGCAGGGCCGGATAGAGGTCGGGCGCCGGGATCGCGACCGGGATGGCGCCCATGGCCTCGACGCTCCGCTCCTGAATGCCGCCCGATGACCGCAGCTTCACGCCCTGAAGCTGATCCGGCCGCTCAATGCGGATCTTGGTGGTCATCAACTGATAGGGATAGGTGACGGCGGCCTCGATCACCCGCACGCCCTGCGGCAGAAACTCAACCTCGTTCAGCGTGCCGAGGGCCAGGGTGGAGAAGGCCTTCACCTGGGCGCGCGGATCGGTTTCGTTGCCGACCAGCGGCACGGCGGCGATGGTCGACAGCGGCAGCCGGTCGGAAATATACAAGGGCGCCGCATAGGCGATATCGGCGATGCCGTTGATCGCGGCGTCGAGAAGGTCCGATGATTTCGCAAGCTGTTCAGCCGGATAGATCTCGAACTTCAGGCGGCCGTTCGATTGCTCGTCGACCAGTTTGCCCCAATATTCCATCGCCTGGGCACCGGTATGGCGCACCGGATAGGAATGGGCGACGCGCAGCGTGATGGTGTCATCCGCGGCAGCCGGCCCGGCCATGATGGCCTGGAACATGGCGGCAGCGGTCAGAATGGCGGCGGCACCGGCGGTGCGGCGGGTCCATAACGACATTGCTTTGTTTCCTCCCTGGGCCGGGATTGTCATCTTCTGGGCGGATGTCTGCCCGGCCGGTTTGTCTCTGGTTCGGCGGTGGATCACGACCGGCATGCATGCCGGTCGTGATGCGGTGCACAGGGGCTATTCACCGGCGGCGGCAGCCGTGGCCGCCATGCGGCCGATGGCGCGTCCTCGGTCGGTGGTGTCTTCCATCCGCGCCAGGGCATCGACGGCGATCAGCCCGTGGGTGTGGACGAAGATCGGATTGATGTCGATCTCCTGAACCCGATCGGCCGTGGCGACCGCCAGATGCGACAGCCGCACCAGAAGATCGGCCAGGGCCTCGACATCGGCGGCGGGGCGGCCGCGCGCGCCGGCGAGCAAGGCGGCGGCTTTCAGGCGGCCGATCATCCGCCGGGCCTCGGCGTGGTCGACAGGCGCCGGGGATACCGCGACGTCCCGCAGGATCTCGACGAAGATGCCGCCGCTGCCGATCATCACCAACGGCCCGAAATCGGGATCGACCATGACGCCGGCGATCATCTCGATACCCGCCTGTGCCATCTTCTGCACAAGAACGCCATCGATGCGGGCATCGGGCAGGGCCGTTGCAACCGGGCCGGAGAGCTTGTCATAAGCAGCGGTTATGGCCTGGTCGCCCTGCACATTCAGCAGAACAGCGCCGGCATCGGTCTTATGTGGCAGATCCGGTGACATCAGTTTCAGCGCCATCGGCCCGCCCAGCGCGCGCGCGGCCGCGACCGCCTCGGCAGCCGACCCTGCAAGCCGTTCCTCGGTGACCGGAATACCGGCGGCGGCCAGCAGGCGCTTGGCCTGAAACTCGGTCAGAAGCCCGTCACGCGGCAGGGTGTCGAGCGCCTGCGCGGCGCGGCCGGCGATCGCGTCCATGGCCGGAATGGCCACAGAGCCTGCGCCGGCCAGACGGTCCATCGCCGCGCCATAGCGCACCAGATGGGCCAGGGCCGCCGCACAGCCGGTCAGCGTGGTGAAGATCGCGGTGCCGACCTCGGCCATCAGCGCGGTCATCTCGGGGCTGGGGGGCGTATAGGAATAGAACACCACCGGCTTGCCGGCGCGGGCGATCGCGTGTCTCAGGGCCTCGGCATCGAAAGGCAGTTTCGCGCCGATGCTGCCCAGCGGCGCGACGATCACCACCGCGTCGGCCTCAGGCGATGATGCCAGCGCCTCGATCACCTGATCGAAGGCATCCAGCCCCTGGGCGGTGATGTCGACCGGGTTCTGGGTGGCGCCATAGCTGGGGATCACCGGGCGGATGCGGGCCTGAAGCGCATCCGACAGCAGCGGCACCGCCAGCCCGGCCTGTTCGATCGCATCGGCCATCCATGATCCGGAGCCGCCCGACGAGGTGACGATCGCCACCCGCCGGCCACGGGGCAGCGATGCCCGGCCGTTCGGGCAGACCGAGAAGGCGGCGGCGATGTCGATCATCTCGTCCTGATCGTCGGCGCGGATCACGCCATAGCGGCCGAAGATTGCGTCATAGGCGGCGTCCGAGCCGGTCAGGCTGGCGGTGTGCGAGGCGGCAGCCCGCTGCGCGGCGGCGGACCGCCCGACCTTGGCGACGATCAGCGGCTTGCCAAGACGGGCCGCTTTCTGTGCCACTGGAATGAGTTTGTGGCCGTTCTTCACACCTTCAATGAACATCATGATCTGGGAGACCGCTGGATCGTCGAGCAGATGGTCGGCGAAATCCAGCGCCTCAAGATCCACCTCGTTGCCGGTGGCCACGACATGGGTGAAGGGCAGCTTGCGGCGCACACCCCGGTTGTAGAGCGCGAAGCCAAGGCCACCGCTCTGTGCCACCACCGCGATGCCGCGCTTGGGGGTGGGCAGGTCGACGGGCGCGATCTCGGCGGCCGGGCTGAAGGTGGCGGCGGTTTTCGACAGAATGTTGTAGAAGCCCATCGCATTGGGGCCGATCACCCGCAATCCGCTGTCGCGGCACAGCGCGGCGATCCGGGCCTGAACCTCGGCCATGGCGCCGCCTTCCTCGGCGAAGCCCGAGGAATAGACCACGGCGGCACCGACCCCGGCGGCGGCGCAGTCTTCCAGCACGCCCAGCACCGCCGATGCCGGCACGGCGATCAGGGCCAGATCGACGCCGCCCGGAATGTCGCCGATCCGCGCCCAGGCCTTGATGCCCTGAACCTCGGTCCGGCTGGGGGTGACGGGAAAGACGGTGCCGTCGAAACCGCGTTTCAGCAGCAGATGCATCACCCGGCCGCGGATCCGGACGATGTCGTCGGAGGCGCCGACCACGGCCACCCGGCGCGGGTTCAGCAGGCGGTGGATGGCATCGGAGGTGGTGGCGGCTTGGACAGGGGGAATGGGCTGCAGAGACGGGGTGGTCTGGGGAGGAGAGGTGGTGGTCATCTGGGTCTGGTCGCCTTGGGGCAGAGAGGTCATCATCCGCGGTCAGAGCCGCGACAGCATCGGCCACAGCGCGTCGCCGCCGGCCCGGACGACCAGGGTGCCGAGCCGGGCCTGCCACAGCGCGTCGCTGCCGAATTCGTCGCGCCAGCTCCAAAGCCGGCGGGTCTGGTAGTGAAGGCTGTGTTCGCGGGTGAAGCCCATGGCGCCCATGATCTGATGCGCCAGGGCGGCACCATCGGTGGCGGCCTGTCCTGCCCGCGATTTCGCCAGGGCCGCGCGGCACGTGTCGGTTCGGCCGGCATCGTCGAAGCCCAGGTCGGCCGCGGCACTGGCGGCGGCGGTTTCAGCCGCCAGAACGGCCAGCATGTGCTGCACCGCCTGGAACTTGCCGATCGGCCGGCCGAACTGTTCGCGTTCGCCTGCATAGGCGACGACCTGGCCCAGCGCGCCCGCCAGGGCGCCGGCGATCTGGACCGCGCGGAACGCCGCCCCCATCGCCATCACCTGATCGGCCGCATCCACGAGCGGCCGGGCCTCGATAACCGGCGCGGCATCGAAGGCCAGATCGTCGCGGGCCTCGCCGGCCAGATTGATATCGGTGGCCGCGGGGGCGGGCGCCTCGGCCACCACGAGATGCGCGGTACCGTCGCCGCTGGTCGCGGCAAACACCACCCGGGTGAGATGGCGGCCGAACGGCACCCGGTGCAGCATGCCTGTCGCCCGGCCGGCATCATCCAGCCGGGGCAGGCCGTCCGCATGGTCGCGGGCGGTGGTGCCGATGCCGGTGATGCCGTCGGCGGGCATAGCCATGCCGGCGGCCTTCAGCAGGCGGCGCGCGGCCATCACCTCGGCCAGCGGCACCGGCAGGGCATGGCGGGCGGTGTGGCGGACCAGCGCCTGCATGTCGGCGGCATCAGTCATCTCGTCGTCGATGGTATCGGCATCGGTCAGGCCGGCGGCGTCCATCGCCTGCCACAGCCGGTCGGGGAAGCCGCCGCCATCGGCATCGCTGCGCATCTGCCGGGTGGCTTCCACCGCCACCAGCCGGTCGACGGTGCGCAGCATCATGTCACGGATATCGTGGCTCATCTGAGGCCGAGCCCCCTTGCGATCATGCCCCTCAGGATCTCGCGGGTGCCGCCGCGGATGGTGAAGGCGGGTGCGGCCACCACGGTGTGGCCAAGAAGGGCGGCCAGATCGCCGTCCTCGCGGTTGATGCGCGGCTCGATCGCCAGCAGGCGGCGGGCGACTTCAGGGATCGACTGTTCGAAGGCGGTGCCCAGATCCTTGACCAGCGCCGCTTCGGTGATCGGCCGCAGATCGCGATCGAGCATGCCGGCAATCGAGGTCGACATCCGGCGCAGGGCGGCCAGTTCGGCGACCTTGCGGCCGATATCGATCGCGGCCGCCCGATCGGGTTCGGGGCCTGATGCATCAATGACTTCCAGCAGCAACTGCACCGTGCTGAGGAAGCGGTCGGGGCCCGAGCGTTCGAATGACAGCTCGCCCGTGACCATGGTCCAGCCGCTGCCTTCCTGGCCGATCATCATATCATCGGGCGCGAAGACGCCGTCGAACACCACCTCGTTGAAATCATGGCCGCCATAGAGGTTGTAGATCGGCCGTACCTCGATGCCCTCGGCATCAAGCGGCACGATGAACTGGCTGAGGCCGGCATGACGGTTGGCGTCGCTGCGCTGTTCGGTGCGGGCCAGCACGATCAGGTAATGGGCGCGATGGGCGTTGCTGGTCCAGACCTTGCGGCCGGTGATCGACCAGCCGCCATCGACACGCACCGCCCGGGTGCGGGCGGCGGCAAGGTCCGACCCTGAATCGGGTTCCGACATGCCGATGCCGAAGAAGCAGGTGCCGGCACAGATCTGCGGCAGAATCAGAGCCTTCGCCCGCTCGCTGCCATGGTGAAGGATCTGGTGCCCGCTCTGGCGGTCGGCGACCCAGTGGGCGCCGACCGGCGCGCCGCCGGCCAGCATCTCCTCCGTCATGACATAGCGTTCCAGCGCCGACCGGCCGCCACCGCCGAACTCTTTGGGCCAGGTCATGCCGATGAAGCCGCGCTGGCCGCATTCGGCGCTGAACGCGGGATCGAAGCTCGACCACGAATGCCGCCTGGGCGTGAACAGGCCACGGGCGCGGGCATCGGCGAGGAAGTCGCGCACCTCGGTTCTGAGCGCTTCGGCGGCCGGCGGCATGACGGCCGGCGCGAAGGTGAATTCCTGCATCTCGGGAGGTCTCCGGGGGATGCGCACGAGCAGCCGGCGCCGGATGGGCATGGATACGCGGCCCGCCGGGCGGCAGGCATGCGTCCACCCTCATGCCGCAAGCGTTAAGGCGTGCGACATCAATGGCATGAACCGGATGCTCTCGTGCTTGATCTGTCAGCTCATGACAGCCTGAAACCGTCCCGTCTGTGTAGGCTAAAATTCATTTGTGCGGTGCGATTTCACATATGTACTTTGACAGAAGATGTGGCGGCCTATAGGGTCTGAGCAACGAATGGTGGGTCACAGCCGCCGCGCGCCACGAACGAAAGGAACGCCATGCATGAGCCGGGACGTGGTCAAATCAGCGGCGCGGGTCATTCACGTGCTGGAATATTTCGACGATGTCCGGCGCGCGGCGACGGTGTCGGAGATTGCCGAGCATCACGACTGGCCGCTGTCGAGCACATCGGTGCTGATGCGTAGCCTGGTGACGCTGGGCTATCTGGATTATGAGCCGGCGACCCGCACCTACATGCCGACGACGCGGGTGGCGCTGCTGGGCAACTGGATCCAGGCCAACCTGTTCAAGGACGGCCAGTTGATGCACCTGATGGAATGGGTGAGCGAGCAGACCGGCGAAACCGTGGTGGTGGCGGCGCGCAATGGCCTCGGCGCCCAGTACATCCAGGTGCTTCAGGCGACCAACCCGATGCGGATGGTGGTGCGGCTTGGCACGGTCCGGCCGCTGTGCTGGTCGGGATCGGGCTGGATGCTGCTGTCGACCATGGATGACGACACCGTCCGGAAACTGGCCCAGCGCCACAATGCCGATGTCGCCCCGGGCAATTCCGCCATTCCGGGCCGGCGGATCGACATTCCGCGGCTGATCGAGGTGATTGCCGATGTCAGAGCCAGAGGCTATGCCTTTTCGGCCAATCAGGTCACGGCCAATGGCGGCCTGATCGCCATGCTGCTGCCAACCGCCCCCGGCGACAAGCCGCTGGTGATCGGGCTGGCGGGCTTGACCACTGTTCTGGAAGCCAATCTGGACCGCTATGTCGCGGTGATGCGGGACGGGATCGCGCGCCATATCGGTTGATCCCGTCGCCCCGGCCGGACCCAACAGAGACCCATACCAAACCGGAGGATATCCCCCATGTCGGAAGCCGTGCTCTATGACGAGGCGGATGGCGTCGTCACCCTGACGCTGAACGAGCCCGAAACCCGCAACGCAATTTCCGAGGCGATCATCGAGGCGCTGGTCGGCCATGTCGAGCGGATCAACCGCGATATGCAAGTGCGCTGCGTGATCGTGACCGGCGCCGGCGCCGGCTTCTCGTCGGGCGGCAATGTGAAGCAGATGCGCGACCGCGAGGGCATGTTCGGCAACAAGCCGGTCGATATCCGCCGGGGCTATTGGTACGGCATTCAGCGGATTCCGATGGCGATGTATTCGCTGGAGGTGCCGGCGATCGCGGCGGTCAACGGGGCGGCGGTGGGCGCCGGCTGCGACCTGTCGATGATGTGCGATATCCGCCTGGCCAACACCAAGGCGGTGTTCGCCGAGAGTTTCATGCGCGTCGGGCTGGTGTCGGGCGATGGCGGTGCCTGGTTCCTGCCCCGGGTGGTGGGCTATTCGCGCGCCGCCGAGATGACCTTCACCGGCGATTTCGTCGATGCCGAGGAGGCGGCCCGGATCGGCCTGATCTCGCGCGTCGTGCCCGATGATCAGTTGATGGACGAGGCCCGCAAGCTGGCCACGCGCATCGCCGCCAATCCGCCCCACAGCCTGCGGTTGAATAAGCGCCTGTTGCGCGACAGCCAGGGCGTGCCGCTGCCGACCGCGCTGGAGATGGCAAGCTGCATGCAGGCTCTGGTCCAGAGCACCGATGATCAGATGGAGGCCGTGAACGCCTTCATCGATCGGCGCAAGCCCGACTTCAAGGGTCGCTGACCGCCGTATAATCACTTCTAAAATGGTAGCAAATGCGCTACCAATTTAGAAGTTTATGTAAAAATAAGCGGTTATGACACATCCCTGCCCTTGATCTCGCGCCGCCAGCGCTCTGCCCAGAACGAGACCGGCGTCAGAACCGCCACCAGTTCCTGGCCGGGTGAGGTCAACCGATAGCCGTCCCCGCTGCCCGGCGGCTCGATCAGCCCCATCTCGCGCAGCTCGGCCAGCCGTCGGGACAGCACGCTGGGCGACATGCCATCGCAGGTCTCTTGAAGATCGCGGAAGGTGAGTGCCCCGGCGCGCAGGGCCCACAGCACCCGCAGCATCCACCGCCGGCCCAGCATGTCAAGCAGAGCGATGACCGGCGGCGCGTCGTCGGGGCCGGCGGGCATGGCGGGTGCCGGCGGCTGGCGGCTGGTGCGGCTGGTCTGGCGCGGCATGGCAGTGGTCCCATTGATCGCGGGCATCATGGGGTCGACGATGACAGCGCCGTCATCCTCCGGCAAGCGGGGCGGTGCGGCCGTGTCCGCGCCGGTCACTGTGTCCATGTCAGTCACCATGTCCATGTCGGTCACCGGGTCGGCTCCAGCCAGGTCAGCCGGCACCATTCGTCATCGGTCAGCGGCCGCACCGCCGCCTTGGGCAGATCGCCCAGCGCCACCCCGCCCACGGCCACCCGCACCAGCCGCAGCACACCGGCCTCACGCGCTGACAGCAGGCGGCGGATCTGGCGGTTGCGGCCTTCCGTCAACACGATTTCCAGCCAGGACGACCGGCGGCCACAGCGCAGCAGACGGGCCGACCGGGCGGCAAGCCAGCCTTCGGGGCCGTCGATGCCCTGTTCCAGCGCCCGCAACAGGTTGCCGTCGGCCGGGCGGTCGATCTTGACGTGATAGGTCTTGGCGACGTTCGAGGCCGGGTTGAGCAGGCGTTCCGCCCACAGCGTGTCGTTGGTCATCAGCAACAGGCCTTCGCTGGCCCGGTCGAGCCGGCCCACCGCCGAGATGAAGGGCAGATCGAGCCCGGCCAGACAGTCATGGACCGTGCCGCGCTGGCCGGGATCGCTGCGGGTGGTGATCAGCCCGCGCGGCTTGTTGAGCATCAGATAGACCGGTCCTGCGGGCACGACCTGCTGGCCATCGACCTGCAGAACGCTGTTTGCAAGATCGACACGCTGGGTGAGGCCGCGTGCGGGCCGGCCATCGACGGTGACCCGCCCGGCCGCGATCAGGGCCGCGGCTTCGGTGCGGGAACAATAGCCGAGTTTCGACAAGGCGCGCGGCAGGCTGGCCAGATCGGGCGAGACCGCTGGCGTCTGACGGGGCATGGGCATGGGGGCAGTATCCGGGGGCGCTGCATGCGGCGGCGGCGGAGCCCGTGGGCGGGGCGGCGGCGGCATGACCTGACAGGGGGCTGGCGCGCCCGACAGGTCGGACGGCCGACGTCAAGAACCCCGGACCCAGCCTCTTATACGGACTGTATCCGGGGCAGGGTGCCCGCGATGAGATTTCCGGACCGGTTCAGGCCGCAGTGAAAATACCGATGATCCAACATGGGGCGGAAAGTGCGTCGGCCGTGGCGTTCTGTCAACGGTCATTATCTATCACATATCGCCATCCGCCGCTGTCTTGGGGACGTAACTGGCGTGGTGTCGGGATGTCTGCAAGACTGCCCGGCGGCCCGCCTGCGGCGCAGGCGCCAGCCAGCGTGTTCATGGATTGCGGGTATTGATGAGAACCGGAACAGAGACCGTTCGCCTGGGTGCGGCGATGGACGGCGGCGGCAGATTGCCCCGGCCACCACGGCTGCTGGTCATCGCCAACCCGCTGGCCGGAACCGGAGCGGGCCGGCGGTTGCTGACCGCGACCCTGGAACTGCTGCGGGCGAATGGCTGCCAGTTGCTGATCGCCGAGGCCCGCACACCGGAAGAGATCGGCGCGATTGCCGGCGGCACCGGGCCTGAGGACGCCGATATCGTGGTCGCGGCCGGGGGCGACGGCACCATCAATGCCGCCGCCAGCGGCTTGATCGCCGCCGCCTCGCCGCTGCCGCTGGGCGTGCTGGCAGTGGGCACCGCCAATGTTCTGGCCCTGGAGATGGGGCTGACGCGCCATCCGCAATCGCTGGCGGAACCGATCCTGTATGGACAGGTCAGGCCGGTGACGCCGATCGCTGCCGCCGGCGGCTATGCCTTGCTGATGGTGGGGGTGGGGTTCGATGCGGCGGTGGTGGCGGCGCTGGCAGACCGGCCGCAGATGAAATGGCGGCTGGGCAAGCTGGCCTATCTGCAACCGACGCTGGCGCAGGCTTTTCGCTATGGCTTTCCCCCGATCGATCTGCTGATCGACGGGCAGCCCGCGCGGGCGGTGGCCGCCATCGCGGTCAATGGCCGGTTCTATGGTGGCGCCTTCCGTGCCGTGCCCGATGGCGACATCAACCGGCCGGGCATGAATGTGGTGCTGCTGGGGCGGGGCGGGGCGATCAATCTGGCCCGGTATGGCGTGGCCCTGGGCCTTGGCCGGCTGGCGCGGCTGGGCGATGTGCGTGTTGTGCCGGCGCGGTCGGTGGAGATTCTGGCACCGCGCGGCCTGTCGGTGCAGGCCGATGGCGACCCGATCGCGACCACGCCGACACGCATCCGGGTTGCGGACCGCAGCCTGAACCTGCTATGGCCCATGATGCCCCGGCGCTGAGGCCGATTGCCTTGGGTCGATGCGTCCGGGTTGTGTGATTTTGGCGCCATCACTGGGAAACGATGCGAGTAAGTTGCAGTTGCACGCATCTACTGGCACAGTGTCTGGCGTCACCGCACTCCAACCCATGAGCGGCAGAATGGCGACCCCGTCCGTGACCGATGCCGATCAGAAGCTTCAGGTCTATCTGGCCCACAGATCGGCGCTGGTGGATTATGCAGCGCCGCTGCTGGGCAGCCGTGCCTGGGCCGAGGACGTCGTTCAGGAAGCCTATCTACGCTTCGCGGGCACCGCAAGCCTGCCCGCCGACCGCAAGCCGATCCTGCATCCGGTGGCCTATCTGTACCGCATCGTGCGCAACATCGCGATGGACTGGGAACGCCACCGGGCCTTGGGGCGGATCACCGATCTGGGCGATGATGCCTTCCACGCGCTGCCATCGGCCACGCCGACGCCGGAGCAGGAGGCGATCGACCGCGACGAGCTGCGGGTGGTGGCCGAGGCGCTGGCCGACCTGCCCGAACGGACCCGCATCGCCTTTGAACAGCACCGCATGGGCGGCCGCTCGCTTCAGGATGTGGCTGACGGCCTGGGCGTGTCGGTGACCCTGGTGCACCAGATGGTCAAGAAGGCGATGACCCATTGTGCGGCCAGGCTGGACGCGCTGGATTGACCGGCCGATCCGGCTGCCGGTGGCGTGTACGCATGACAGGCCGTTGCAGGCACGCATAATAATCTTGCGTCCGCTGGAACATTGCCTGAAAAAACAGGCGGCCGGCCCGTCTTGAATGGGTAGGGCGGACCAATCATGGTCCGTGCCGCGGAGCGGCTGACAGATCCGGACGCCTGAGGGGTATGACGGGGCATTCCGACGACAAGACCGATCCGGTGTGGGACGAAGCACTGGACTGGCTGCTGAAAATTCAGGCCGACCCCGACGACGCCCGGCTGCGCGTGGCCCTCGATGGCTGGCGCGCCGCCAGCGACGCCCATGACCGTGCCTGGACGCGGGCCGTGCGCGTCTGGCGTCTGACCGGTGCCGTGTCTGGCATGACATCGCGACCGGAGCCGTCTGGCCGGCATCAAGCGGCGACTGGGGAGCCGGTGCCGGCGGCCGTTGAGCCACCGTCCGCATCCGTGACCGTGCTGGCGCCGCCGCGGCGGCGGCGGCGCGGGGTTCGCGTCGTCGCGGCCGCGACCGCGCTTGCGATCGCGGCCTCTCTGGCGGTTGCGGTGCTGCCGCAGGCCGTGCTGCATCTGCGGGCCGATCATGTCACCGGCGCGGGGGAGCGCCGCGAAGTGGTGCTGGAGGACGGCACCGTGGTGATCCTGAACGCGGCCAGCGCGATCACCGTGTCCTATGACCAGAGCCAGAGGCGCGTCGATGTCTTGCAGGGCGATGCCTTCTTCACCGTTGCCGAGGATCGCAGCCGCCGGTTCGCGGTGACCGGCGACGCGATGACCGTGGTCGATATCGGCACCGCCTTCGGCGTGGGGCTGGATCCGGCGATGTTGAGCGTGGGGGTGGAAAGCGGCGCGGTGCATGTCCGCTATGACGGCACCGTGCCGGCGGCGGCCCCGCGGGAGACACGGCTGGGCCCCGGCGGGCGGCTGCGGATCGACCGTGCCACCGGCCGCTTCACCGAAGATCGCCTGCCGCCGGCCCAGGTCGCCGCCTGGCGCGATGGACTGCTGGTGGTGGAAAACATGCCGCTGGGCCAGGTGATCGACCAGATCCGCCGCTATTACCCCGGCATGATCGTGGTGCGCGACCGGGCGCTTGAAGACCGCCGCGTGACCGGCGTCTATGACCTGCGCAACCCGGTATCGGCCCTGCGCACCGCGCTGACGCCCTATGGGGGCAAGGTGACCACCATCACGCCCTACATGCTTATTGTTGGTTAATTCTGACTGCCAGTTGCAGAAAAATCTGCCGCGGCCCTGAAAATTCCTGAACCGCATCCGTCCTAGCTACGACTGCAAATGAGAATCGTTTGCATACATGCAACTGGACGGAGATCTACCCATGAGCTGGGGCGACGATAATACGGTGTTCGACGTGGTGGTGAACCACGAGGAGCAGTATTCGATCTGGCCGACCTATAAGCCGGTGCCGGCCGGGTGGCGCACGGTGGGCAAGCAGGGGCCCAAGGCCGACTGCCTCGCCTATATCGACGAGGTCTGGACCGATATGCGGCCATTGAGCCTGCGCCGGGCCATGGATGGCGCCGAAGCCGCGTCGTGATCGCACCGCGCGGACAGCCATACCGCCCCTGACATGTCTTCAAGCCGAAGGGTCATCCCCTTGATCGTCACCGCTTCCGGAGGCCCCCCGGCCGGCGCGGACCTGACCGTTGGCGCGTTCCAGCAGGCCGGCACACGTCTGGTCACCGTTCAACCGGCCGATGCCATCTCCGCCCGGCCGATAGAGGCCCATGCCGATCAGCTTCGCCATCTGGCGGCGCTGCATCTGGATGATTGCGGCGCGGTGCTGTTTCGCGGCTTCACGGTCGCGGGCGCCGCTGCCTTCCACGCCCTTGCCCGCGGCTTTGCCGATGGCGGTGGCGGTGGCGACGGGCTGCTCGATTACGAATTCGGCTCCACCCCGCGCAGCCGGATCGAGGGTGGGGTCTATTCCTCGACCGAATATCCCGCGCATCAGTGGATCCCTCAGCATAACGAGCAGTCCTATACCCGGCGCTGGCCGATGAAGATCTGGTTCTATTGCGACGTGGCACCCGAGACCGCCGGCGAGACGCCGATCGCCGACAGCCGCGCCGTGCTGGCGCGCATCGACCCGGCGATCCGGCGGCGTTTCGCCGACCGCGGGCTGATGTATGTCCGCAATTATGGCGGCGGGCTGGACCTGCCCTGGTCGCAGGTTTTCGGTACCAGCGACCGGCGCGCGGTCGAGGGCTTCTGCCGCGCGCAGGGCATCGCCTGGGACTGGCTCGACGACGACCGGCTGCGCACCCGCCAGATCTGCCAGTCGGAAGCGGTGCATCCGCAGACCGGCGAGGCGGTGTGGTTCAATCAGGCGCATCTGTTCCATGTCTCGGCACTGGATCCGGATCTGCGCGAGACGCTGCTGTCGGTGGTGGACGAGGAAGACCTGCCCCGCAACGTCTATTACGGCGATGGCGCGCCGCTGGAAGACGCGGTGCTCGACGAGATCCGCGGCGCCTATCAGGCCGAGATGCTGCGCTTCGCCTGGGCGCGTGGCGATGTGCTGATGCTCGACAACATGCTGGTCAGCCATGGCCGTGCGCCGTTCAGCGGCCCACGGCGGATTCTGGTCGCCATGGCGGAACCGCATGGCATGGCTGAACCTCATGGCATGCCCGGGCCGCATGGTGTGGCCGGCGGCTGACCGGCCACGCCGCGCGCCCGGCTACCGCAACCGCACCGACCAGCCAGCTATCAGGCAGCCAGCCATCAGACCGATCGGCGAGGAGCGGCGCCATCCCTCCGCGCCAGCCCTCCGCGCCTATATGGGAAACCCGACGACATGTCCGATACCGCCACCCGCGCCGCCAGCCCTTCCGCTGCCAACCCCATGACCGACAGCACGCCGCGATTGTTCAGCTTCGCCCGCCATCGGGGCCAGCAGGATGCGATGCGCGATCTGGTCGCCAGCTTCGCCGATCTGCATCCCTATCGCAGCGCCATGGTCGACGAACTGGTGCTGGACGAGGATTTCTATCGCCGTCCGGCGCGGCCCGAGGATCTGTCCTTCATCCGCTTCGACGATGCCGTGACGCCTGAGACGGTGACGCTGCTGCCGTCGCTGGCGGCCCAGCGGCTGCTGCTGTCGATCAACGAGATGGATATCTGCCGCCTGCCGCGTGACGGCAGCCCGGACGCCCTGGCCGATTTCGAGCGCTTCTATGGCGCGGAGAGCCGGACCATGGGTGCGCGCATCCGGCCGTTTCTGGAAGATTTCGTCTTCGATCACGTGTCGGATGCGCCGGCGCCGGTCGATGCCGGAGAGCAGGCCGATCTGCTGCGCGACATCCTGAACCGCGAGGCGGGATTCTGGGGGCTGGTGGCCGGCCATCTGCGCGCCAAGGATTTTCTGGAACAGGGGCTGCGCTTCATCCTGATCCAGAAATGGAGCCTGGCCGAAACCCGCCGTGCCGCCCTGGCGCGGGCCGGGGCCGCGGGCTTCTTTCAGCCGCTGGGTGCCGATGGCGCGCCGAAGCTGGTGCTCGATGCCGTGGATGACCGGCTGATCGCCCGGCTGGCCCGGCATTGCGACGTCGACCTGAAGCCGCATTCCTATTGGCAGTTCTATCTGTCGACCAGTCTTGGCAGTTGCAACCTGCTGCATGCGCTGGCAGCAAGGCCCGATCGTGCGCTGGCCTTGTGGGGGGCCGCCTTCGCGGCCGAGGCCGAGTGGATCTCGTTCGGCTGCCTGCTGGCGCAGGCGGCCGAGGGGCTGGGGATCGATGCCGGAGCGATGGCGGGCGGCGTGGGTGGCGGTGGCGGCCTTGCCGGCCACAACCTGACCCCGGCGGCGGCGATCGAGGATCTGGGGCGGCGTTTCGCGCGGGCGCAGGAGGTTGCCGAGGCCCGTTTCGGTCAGGCGGGTCTGGCCCGCATCGGCCAGGGGCTGGCCGCGGCATCGGCCATGCGGATGGCGGCGGAGCGCGATCTGTCGGAACAGTTGCAATGGCTGTCATCGATCGACCGCTATCGCGACATCGCCGGCATGATCGACCGCCGCATTCAGGCCGAATGCCCGGATATCGACCGCGAGACCTTCGTGGAGCCGCGCGAGATGTGCTCCACCACCCATGTCCACGACGATCACCGGCTGGTCGCGGTGGAGACCGGCGACATGGTGTTCTGGGGCAATCTGGGCATGTCGCTGGAACTGGCGCCCGGCGAGATGGTGCTGGTGCCCATGGGCCGGCTGCATGGCTCGTCGATCCTGTCGGATGAATGCGTCTATCACCAGCCGATCATCCCCGAGGACTGGATCGAGCCGCTGGTGGCCGGGCTTCGGCTTGGCGCGCGCGGCTGATCTGCGCCGGCATCTCCTCTCGGCACCTCTTCCACGGCACTGCGACAGACGGCTGGAGCACAGGCATATGAACAGCGGGCAGATCGTTCCCGAAAACCGGCGCCGCAAGGTGGCGCCCTGGACCGAACGGCTGATCCGGGGCACCCGTGTGGGTCAGGATCCGGCGCCGTCATGGCTGATGGCGGCCTATGACCAGTTCCATGCCAAGGTGACCGATGCCGCCTATCCGTGTTTTTTCGGCACCCAGGCCGAACGGCGCGGCGAGATGTTCTATGCCTGTGTCGAGGGTGGGGATCTGGCCGATCTGCCAGCGGCGATGACCACCTTCCTCGATCTCGCGGCGGCGCGACCGTCCGAGAAGAACAACTTTGCGTTGTTCTTCGAGCCGGACCCGCAGCCACTTGCGCATGGTGCCTATCGCGACCGCTTCTGGCGGGTGCTGCAACATCTGCACGACCACGATCCGGCGCCCAGCATCGAGGCGCTGGAAACCGAGCCCGACGATGCCGCCTGGGAATTCAGCTATCAGGGCGAGCAGATGTTCGCGGTGGGCTGCACACCATCCTATCGCCAGCGCGACAGCCGCAATCTTGGGCCGGGCATGGTGATCCTGTTCCAGCCGCGATCGCTGTTCATCGACACCATCACCAAGCGCGAGATCGGCGCTGAGGCCCGCAGCCAGGTGCGCAAGCGCCTGCTGGCCTGGGATGGGATGGAAGTGCATCCCGATCTGGGCGTCTATGGAGAAACCGAGAACCGCGAATGGAAACAGTATTTTCTGGGCGACGACAACGCACCGGAAACCGACCGCTGTCCGTTCCTGGTGCGCCGTGACCGCAGCTTCGCCGATACCATGTCGGGCGTGCTGGCGGGGCGCGCCCGCCACCAGCCCGACGCGCCGGCGATCTGCTTTCTGGCCGATGGCGAGACCGATGAGCGGCGGTTGACCTATGGCGGGCTGGACGCGCGTGCACGGGCGCTGGCGGCACGGCTGCGCGTCCATGCCGATGCCGGCGACCGGGCGATGCTGCTGCTGCCATCGGGGCTGGACTATGTCACCGCCTTCTTCGCCTGCCTGTATGCCGGCATCATCGCGGTGCCGGCCTATCCGGCCGAGACCGGCAATGCCCAGCATCTGGCCCGGCTGAAGGCGATGGTCGATGATTGCGCGCCGCGTCTGCTGCTGACCGATGCGGCCCATCAGGAGTTGATTGCCAATCTGGGTGCCGTGGAGGACGCGACGACCCTGATCGTGGATCAGGAGGCGGGCGCCGATGAGGCTTTCGAGCCGGTCGCCGCCACCCCCGCCGACATCGCCTTTCTGCAATACACCTCCGGCTCCACCGCCACGCCCAAGGGGGTGATGGTCAGCCATGGCAATCTGATGGCCAATCAGGTGCTGATCCGCAACCGCATGGGGTTCAGCGGTCATGACATCATGGTCAGCTGGCTGCCGCTCTATCACGACATGGGATTGATCGGCGGGTTGCTGTCGCCGATCTTCGGCGGCATTCCGCTGATTTTGATGGCCCCGCAGCATTTTCTTGAACGCCCGGCACGCTGGCTGCGCGCCATATCGCGCCATGGCGGCACCGTCACCGGCGGCCCCGATTTCGCCTATCAACTGTGTCTGGACCGGATCACCGCCGGCCAGATCGCCGATATCGATCTTGGCAGCCTCAGGCTCGCCTATTGCGGCGCCGAGCCGATCCGGCCCGAGACCATGGCCGGATTTCGCGACCGGTTTCTGGGCGCCGGGCTCGACCCGTTCGTGTTGTATCCCTGCTATGGTCTGGCCGAGGCCACGCTGTTGATTTCCGGCGGCCGTCCGGGCGCGGGTGCCACGGCGCTCAGCTTCGATGCGGCGGCCTTCGCGCAAGGTCGCGCACTGCCGGTTGCCCCGGCGGTCGATGATGCGGCGGTGCAGATCGATTGCGGCATCACCGGTGGCGCACATGCGGTGGCGATCGTCGATCCCGCAACCGGCCGGCGCTGCCCGGATGGCATGATCGGCGAGATCTGGTTCACCGGCCCCAGCGTCGCCACCGGCTATTGGAGGCGACCTGATGCCACGGCCGAGACCTTTCATGCCACGGTCACCGGTGAGGGGGGCACCGCCGACGAGGAGGGCGGGGCAGCAACCCGCTATCTGCGCACCGGCGATCTGGGCGTGATCAGCCAGGGCCGGCTGGTGGTCTGCGGCCGTTTGAAAGATCTGATCATCCTGCGCGGCCAGAATCTGTGGCCGCAGGATGTGGAGGCGACGGTCGATCGGCTGGGGCTGCTGCGCAAGGGCCGCATCGCCGCCTTCGCCGTGCCGACGGCGGCGGGAGAGGCGATCGGCATCGCCGCGGAAGTGTCGCGGCCGATGCTGCGCAAGCGCGGCGCCGATGCGATCCTGGACGATATCCGCCGGGCGATCGCCGATCAGCATCAGGAGCCGGCGGCGGTGGTGCTGTTGCTGGCGCCGGGCGACCTGCCACGCACCACCAGCGGCAAGCTGCGCCGTTCAGCCTGTCTGGCGGGCTGGCGCGATGGCAGCCTTGTGCCGGTGGCCGTCCATGATCAGGCAGAAGCTGCGCCGGCCGGCACGCCGGCCGCGGGCACCGGTGACGACATGCTGACCGCGCGGCTTCAGGCGGTGTGGCAGTCGGTGTTCGGCCGCCCGGTCGGGCTGGACGAGGATTTCTTCGATCTGGGCGGTCAGTCGCTGCTGGCGGCCCGGCTGCTGGCCGAGGCCGGTGATGCGCTGGGTCTGGTTCTGCCGCCGGCGGCCGTGTTCGATGCCCGCAGCATTCGCGCCCAGGCCGCCTGGATCGCCGATCGTGGCGACAGGCTGGCCCGGCCGCCCATCGCCGCAGAGGGCGCTGTGGTCGCTGAGGACGGGACCGATGCAGCCGAAGCCGGTGTTGCGGGCCTGCCGCTGACACCGGGGCAGGCGGGGCTGTGGTTCCTGTGGCGGATGGCGCCGGAGGCGGCCACCTATAACGTCGCGGGCGCGGTGACGCTTAAGGGCGCGCTGGATGCGTCACTCATGCGTGATGCGCTGCTGGCGGTCGTGCGGCGCCATGATGCACTGCGCTGCCGGTTCGTCGAGGTGGCGGGCCGGCCCCGGCAGGTGATCGACCGGGACGCCCGCATCGATTGGTCCGAGGTCGATGCCGATGCCGTCGCTGACGGGCTGCGCGCGCATCTGGCCGGGGTCGCGGCCCGGCCCTTCGATCTGGAGGCGGGGCCGCTGCTGCGCGCCTGTCTGGTGCGGATCGCGCCCGACCGCGATGTTCTGCTGCTGGCGCTGCATCACATCGTCACCGACGCCTGGTCGGGCGATATCCTGCTGCGGGATCTGCTCACCGCCTATGCGGCCCTGGCCGGCGGTGCGGCGCCGGCATGGGCGGCCCCCGCCGGCGATTATGCCGCCGTGATCGCCGCCGCCTGCGGTGCCGCCGATGACCGGCGGCTGGCCGGGGATCTGGCCTGGTGGACCGGGCGCCTGGGTCATGAGCACCCCGAGGTGCTGCTGCCGGTCGACCACACCCGCCGGGGTGGTCGTGGCACCAGCGGCCGGCAGGTCAGCCGCACACTGCCGGCGGATCTGGTCGCACGGCTGGCCAGCCTGTCCCATGCCCGGGGCGCCACGCCGGTGATGGCGCTGCTGGCGGCGTTCAACGCGCTGCTGCACCGTATCGGCGGCCAGCAGGATATCCGCGTGGGCGTGGCGGTGGCGGGGCGGGGCGATGCCGCGCGTCGCGATCTGACCGGTTTCTTCGTCGACACCCTGGTGCTGCGGACCGATATCACCCCCGGCCTGGGCTTCGATGACCTGCTGCGGCGGGTGCGCGACGGTCTGCTGGATGCGCAGGCCCATGGTGCGGTGCCGTTCGCGCGGCTGGTATCGGCCCTGCAGCCCGATCGCGACCCGGCGCGCACGCCGCTGGTGCGGGTGATGTTCAATCATCATCCGGTGATGATCGGCGCGCATCTGCCGGCCGGCCCGCTGACCGTCGCCGGGGTCGAGATCAACCCGGGCACCGCCCAGTTCGATCTGTCACTGACCGTGGCCGAGGCGCCGGATGGCCGGCTGATCCTGGGCTTCGACTATCCGACCGACATCTTCGAGGATGCGACCGTCGAGCGTCTGGCCGATGATCTGGCGGGCGTGATCGCCCAGATCGTGGCGGCGCCGGAGACGGCACTCGGCGCCCTGACGCTGCGTTTGCCGGCCGCCCTGCCGGCGCGTCGTCCGCGTGCAGCCTTCCGCCCCGTGGCCGATCGGATCGCGGGGCAGGCGGCGGCGCGGCCGCACGAGACGGCCCTGGTGGTCGATGGCGTCGCCGTCGCACATGACGTGCTGGAGCGAATGGCGGCCGGCATTGCCGCCAGGCTGATCGCCGGCGGCGTGGCGCCGGAAGAACCGGTGGGCCTGTGCGTCAGCCGGGGCGCCGGCATGGTCGCGGCACTGCTGGGGGTGTTCCGGGCGGGTGCGGCGGTGGTGCCGATCGACGCGGCCTATCCGCCGGCCCGGATCGGCGCGATGCTGGCCGATGCCGGTATCCGCAGGGTGCTGGTCGATGGCAGCACCACATCGCGGCTGCATGGCTTGCCGGATGGCCTTGTCACGATCGATATCGACGCCCTGGCCGATGACGGAACCGGCGCGGCCGCGGCTGAGGGTGCCGTTATCCGTCCCGATCAGCTTGCCTATGTCATCTATACCTCGGGCTCGACCGGGCAGCCCAAGGGGGTTGCGATCAGCCATGGCGCGCTGGCCGGCCATGTCGACGATTATCTGGACCGGTTCGCGGTCAGCGCCGCCGATCGGGTGCTGCAATTCTCGACCATCAGTTTCGATGCCGCCTTCGAACAACTGCTGCCGGTGCTGGCGGCGGGGGGCGTGGCGGTGATGCGCGGCCCGGATCTGTGGGATTTCGACACCCTGAACACGCGTCTGCGGGCCGATCGGGTGACACTGGCCTACTTGCCGACCGGCTATTGGCGGCAATGGCTGCGGCGCCTGCCGGATGATCTGCCCGATCTGCGGCTGATGACGGTGGGCGGCGAGGCGCTGTCGGGTGATGCCCTGGCGGCGTGGCGACAGGGGCCGCTTGGGTCTGTCGCCTTCCGCAACAGCTATGGCCCGACCGAGGCCACGATCACCGTTACCGATCATGTACCGGGCGACGACGAAGCCGCAGCGGCGATGGTCGCGATCGGCCGGCCCTGGCCGGGGCGGCCGGCGCTGGTGCTGGACGGCGCCGGCAATCCCGTGCCGCTTGGCGGCTATGGTGAATTGTGCCTGGGCGGCGATCTGCTGGCGCGGGGTTATCTGGGCCGGCCGGGGCTGACGGCCGAACGCTTCGTGCCCGATGCCTTCGGAGCGCCCGGCGCCCGGCTGTATCGCAGCGGCGATCTGACCCGCCCGCAAGCCGGTGGCGTGATCGGCTTTCTGGGGCGGATCGATACCCAGATCAAGCTGCGCGGCTTCCGGATCGAGCCGGGCGAGATCGAAGCGGCGTTGCGGTCGGTCGCCGGTGTGCGCGACGCCGTGATCAGCCTTGTGGACGGCGCCGGTGATGCCCGCCGGCTGGTGGCCCATGTCGCGGCCGATGCCGATGTCGTCACCGCCGATATGCTGTCTCAGGCGCTGGCGGCGGGTCTGCCCGATTACATGCAGCCATCGGCGATCATGGTCATACCGGCACTCCCGTTATTGCCGAACGGCAAGGTCGATCGTCGGGCGCTGGTCATACCGGCTGTGGCCACAGGCACCGGCGCCCTGCCGGGCAACGAGACCGAGGCGCGGTTGCTGGGCATCTGGCAGGCGGTGTTGGGCCGGAGCGATATCGGCATCCATGACAGTTTCTTCGATCTGGGCGGGGATTCGATCCTCAGCCTGCAAGTGGTGGCACGGGCGCGGGATGCGGGCCTGAAGATCACCCCGCGACAGGTGTTCGAGCATCCGCGCATCGACCGGCTGGCGGCCCATGCGCTGCCGCTGGCAACGGTGGCGGCGCAGCCCGAAATCCACGATCGCGATCTGCCCCTGACCCCGGTTCAGCGGCGCTTTCTGGCCCGCAACCCGCAGGGGCCGGGGCACTGGACGCAGGCGGTGGTGCTGGAACTGGCCGATGGCCTGGGCGCCGATGCGGTGGCAGCGGCGCTGGATGTGCTGACCGCCCGCCATGACGCGCTGCGCCTGCGGTTCCACCGCGATGGTGACGGTACATGGCATCAGCGGCTGACCGCCGCCGGCAGCCGGCCGGTGCAGGAAGAGCTGGCGGTGCTGGAAGAACTGGCGGTGATCGATGCGGCCATGGATGCCGCGGCGCTCCGGCTTCAGGCCGCGATCGACATTACCAGCGGGCCGCTGGTCGCGGCCGGCCTGTTCCGGCGCGCGGCTGGCCCGGATCTGCTGATGATCGCCATCCATCATCTGGCGGTGGACGGCGTGTCATGGCGGGTGCTGGTCGACGAACTGGGCGCATTGCTGGCCGATGACGGCACGCAGGCGGTGCTGCCGGCGCCGACGACGCCATGGAGCCATTGGACCCACGCCCTGGCCGGGCATTGCGCGACACCGTCGGTGCAGGCCGAGGCGGATTGGTGGCGCCGGCAGCTTACCGGCGCCGGTCAGGTCTTCGGGCCGGCGCGTTCGGGGGTGCGGTGCGCTCTGGATTGGCAGATGGATGGCGACCGGCTGACGGCGCTGCTGGGCGGGCTGTCGGGGCGTGTCGGCGTCGACGAGATGGTGCTGGCGGCGGTGGCCCGGGCGCTGGCGCCATTGGCGGCCGATGGCGATGCCGCAATTCTGATCGACCTGGAAGGCCATGGTCGCGAGGCCTTTGCCGCCGATCTGGACCTCAGCCGCACGATCGGCTGGTTCACCAGCCGCTTCCCCGTGGCGCTGCCGCTTGTGCCGGACGAGGCGGGGCTGCTGGCCGGCGTGCGCCAGAGCCTGCGCGGTCTGCCGGCCAGGGGCATGCATCACGGCTGGCTGCGGGATCTGGACGAGATGGCGCCGCCTTCGGTCAGCGTCAATTATCTCGGGCGGTTCGATCAACCGGCCGGCGAGGCCGTGGTTCGCCTGACGCCGATGGTGCTGGGCCGGCCGACCGGCGATGTCCAGCCGGAACACGCGCTCGACATCAATGCCATGATCATCGGCGGTGCGCTTCGGGTGCGGATCGATGCCGACAACGCGGCACTCGATACCACGGCGCTGGCGGCCTTCGCCCAGCGCTTCGGCGCGGCGCTGGCCGCGCTGACCGACAATCTGGCGGCGATGGGTCCGTTGCCGGTGCCGGCGGATTTCCCGTTGGCCGGCCCGTCTGCGGGTGGTCTGTCTGCGGCCGATCTGGCGCGGATCATCGGACAAGGGGCGCCGGTCGACGACATCTATCCGGCCACCGCCATGCAGCAGGGCATGCTGTATCATGGCCAGCGCAATGCCAATGACGGATTGTATGTCAACCAGTTGCGGCTGACCCTTGCCGCGGGCGGCATGGATCTGGACGCGCTGCGGGCGGCCTGGACGGCGGCGATCGCGCGGCATGGGGCCTTGCGCAGCCGGTTCGACTGGGGTGATGACGGCATCTGCCGGCAGGTGGTGCAGGGCGCGGCCCCGCTGCCGCTGGTGGTGCACGACCTGATGGCGGCTGACAGCGCCGGCCATGACCGGGCGCTTCACGACTGGATGGCGCGCGATGCCGCCGCCGGTTTCGATCCGGCGCAGGCGCCGTTGATGCGCGTGGCGGTGTTTCCGCGCCCCGATGGCGGCCATGATCTGGTCTGGACCTGCCATCACGCGATCACCGATGGCTGGAGCACGGCCGCGCTGCTGGCTGAAATCGCGGCCGATCACGACGCCGCGCGCGCAGGCGCATCGCTGGACCGCACCCCATCGCCCTCCTGCCGCGACTATCTGGTCTGGCGCGACAATCAGCCCGATGACCGCGACTGGTGGCAGGCAGAGCTGGGCGGCGAGGGCGATCCGGTGACGCTGACCGGAACGCTTGGCCGGCCGTCGCGGCCGGAGCCGGGCATTGACGGCCAGGTCAGCCGGCACCGCCAGGTCACCCGGATCGATGCCGCCGGCACGGCCCGGCTGAAGGCGGCCGCGGCCGCGGCCGGCGTGACCCTGAGCACGCTGGTGCAGGGTGCCTGGGCCGTGCTGCTCGCCCGCTTCGGCGGCGGCGGTCCGGTGGCCTTCGGGGTGACGATGTCGGGCCGTCCGGCCGGTCTGGCCGGGGTGGAGCGCATGCAGGGGCTGTTCATCACCAGCCTGCCGGTGCGTGTGGCGGTGCCGGGATCGATGGCGCCGGCCGCATGGCTGCGGGCGCTTCAGGACCGGAACACCGACCGTCAGGATCATCAGCACACCAGCCTGGGCGATATCCGGCGCTGGACCGGCCTTGCCGGCGATGCGCTGTTCGACAGCCTGCTGGTGTTCGAGAATTATCCGGTCGCAGACGGCCTGCGTGAGACCGGCTTCGGCGGCCGGATCACCGCCATCGACATGGCGGAGCGCACCGAATATCCGCTGACCCTGGCGGTGCTGCCGGGCGAGGGCCTGGATCTGCGCTGGGACTGGGACGGCGCACGCATCGACCGGGCCGCGATCGGCGAGATGGCGGCGGCCCTGACATATCTGCTGGAGGCTCTGGCCGATCAGATCGGCCGGCCGGATACCGGCCTGCCGCTGGGCGCCATCCACCTGCCCCGGCCGCTGGCACAGGCCGGGATGACGATGCCCTTCCGCTCTGTCGTCGAGCGGATCGCCGCCCTGGCATCGGCGGCACCCGACCGGCCGGCGGTCTCCTGCGGCGCCGAGCGGATCGACCGCGCCGGGCTCGATGACTGGTCGAACCGCATCGGCCGGCGGCTGGCGCATCACGGCATCGGCCGTGATCAGCGGGTGGGCCTGTGCGTCGAGCGGTCGATCGGCCTGGTGGCCGGTGTTCTGGGCGTGCTGAAAGCCGGCGGCGCCTATGTGCCGCTGGACCCGGCCTATCCGGTGGAGCGGCTGCGGGCGACGATCGCCGATAGCGGCATGCGGGTGATCGTGGTCGACGCGGCGGGTGCCGCGGCGCTGGGCGCCATGCCGGACGATGTCATCATCCTGCGGCTGGACGAACTGGCCGACGCGCCGGGCGGCTGGTCGGGCGAGGGCGAGGGCGCGCGCGCCGAAGCCTGGGCTCCGCCGATCCATCCGGATCAGCTCGCCTATGTCATCTATACCTCGGGCTCGACAGGTGTGCCCAAGGGGGTTGGCATCACCCATCGCAATCTGGCGCGGCTGCTGGATGCGGCCGCGCCATGGTATGGCTTCGGCCCCGACGACGTCTGGCCGCTGTTCCATTCCTTCGCCTTCGACGTGTCGGTGTGGGAGCTGTTCGGGGCGCTGGTCCATGGCGGCCGGCTGGTGGTGGTGCCGTATTGGACCGCCCGCGCGCCCGAAGAGCTTCATGCCCTGCTCAGGGCCGAACGGGTGACGGTGCTGAACCAGACGCCATCTGCCTTCCTGCCGCTGATGCAGGCGGATATGACGGCATCACAGCGATTAACCGACATCCGGGTGATCGTGTTCGCAGGCGAGAAGCTGGAGCCGGCGGCGCTGGCGCCCTGGCTGGCGTTGCGCGGCGCTTCGGCGCCACAGATCATCAACATGTATGGCATCACCGAAACCACGGTGCATGTCACCTATCGCGAGACGACCGCGGCCGATGCGCGCGCCCTGCCGCCGCGCAGCCTGATCGGCGTGCCGATCCCGGATCTGGACCTGCATGTTCTGGACAGTGATCTGAACCCTGCGCCCCGCCATGGCGTGGGCGAGATCTTCGTGGGCGGCCCCGGCCTTGCCCGCGGCTATCTGGGCCGGCCGGCGCTGACGGCGGAGCGCTTCATCCCCGACCCGTTCGGGGCGCCGGGCGCACGATTGTACCGGTCGGGCGACCTGGCCCGGCTTCTGGCCGATGGCGACCTCGACTATATCGGCCGCAGCGATTTTCAGGTGAAGATCCGGGGCTTCCGGATCGAGCTGGGCGAGATCAATGCCGCCTTGCTGAGCCATCCTGCGGTGCGCGAGGCGGCGGCCCTGGCGGTGCATGGAGCAGCCGGGGAGGGTGGCCGGCCGGGCGACCCGCCGCGCATCGTCGCCTGGGTGGTGGCCGATACAGGCGCGGATGTCGATGCCGCCGGCCTGCGCGCCTATCTGGCCGACCGGCTGGCGCCGCATATGCTGCCGCAGGCCTTCGTGATGATCGACCGCATGCCGTTGACGGTGAACGGCAAACTGGACCGGGCGAAGCTGCCGGCGGCGATGCCGGCGGAACCGCGCATCATCGATGCGGGGGCGGAGGCTGCGACGGAAACCGAACGGCGGCTGGGGCAGATCTGGGCATCGGTTCTGGGTGCGGGCGTTGCGGCTGGACCGGACGGTGTGGCACGGCTGGGCGCCGGCGACGACGTGTTCCTGCATGGGGCGGATTCGCTGCTGGCGATGCGGGCGCTGGCGCGGATCCGCGCCGAATTCGGCGTGTCGCTGGCGCTGAAGCTGCTGTTCGACCAGCCGGTGATCCGCGATCAGGCGGCGATGATCGATGCCGCCGCACAGGCGGTCGACGCCCCTTTCCCGCAGCGCCCGGCGGCGATGGCCGATCTGGTGCCGCTGACCGCCGGCCAGGAAGGGCTGTGGTTCCTGTGGCGGATGAACCCGACGAGCGCCGCTTATAACGTCTCGGGGGCGCTGGAGATCGCGGGATCGCTCGATATCGAGGCCTTGCGGCAGGCGGTTGCCGCCGTGGTCGCACGGCATGAGGCGCTGCGGGTGTGGTTTGTCGAGACCGATAACGGGGTGGCGCAGCGCATCCTGGCCGATGCGGCCTTCGACTGGGCGGTGGTCGATCTGGCGGGGGGCGATCTGGCCGGGGATGATCCGGCAGGAGATGATGCGGCGCTGCGCGGGTGCCTGCACGACGCCGCGATGCGGCCCTTCGCACTCGATCGCGGCCCGATGCTGCGGGCGATGCTGGTCAGGTGCGGTGAGGCGCGCCATGTGCTGGCGCTCGGCGCCCATCATATCGTCTCGGACGGTGCGACCATGACCGTGCTGGCCGAAGAGGTGGCGGCGGTCTATCGCGCATCGGTCGCGGGTGAGGCAACGACGCTGCCGGCGCCGGCGATCAATTGGGGCGACTGGGCGGCCTGGTCGCGCGCGGCGCTGGATGGCGGCGCGCTGGATGATCAGATCGCCTATTGGCGCCGGACGCTCGGCACCGATCATCCGGTTCTGCGGCTGCCGCAGGACCGCACCCGCCGGCAGGCAGCAAGCCCCGCCGGCGGGCGGGTGACGCGGCGTCTGGATGGCGTGGCGACCGCTGCCCTGCGCCGGGTGGCGCAGGGGCAGGGTGCCACCCTGTTCATGGTGCTGCTGGCCGGGCTCGACCTGCTGCTCTACCGCAATGGCGGCGATACCGAGATCCGGGTCGGCGTTCCGATGTCCGGCCGGACCCGGCCCGAGGCGGAGCGGATGGCGGGCTTCTTCGTCAACACCCTGGTCATGACCGCCGACCTCACCGGATCGATGCGGCTGTCGGCGCTGATCGCCCAGATCCGCGACCGCACCCTGGCGGCACAGGCCAATCAGGATGTGCCCTTCGCGCATCTGGCAAGCCGGCTGGGCGGCCCCGGTCGCAACCCGCTGTTCCAGGTGATGTTCAACCTTCAGCAGATGGATGCGGCCGCACTCGACCTCGGCCGCGGCATGACGGTCACCCTGGCCGAGACGCCGGTTGAAACCGCGCGCTTCGATCTGGTGCTCGACATCCTCGAGTCCGCGGGCGGCCTGCGGGTCGCGGTCGACTATGCGGCCGATATCTTCGATGCCGCCACGGCCGAACGGCTGGCCGATCAGTATCTCGGTCTGATCGACATCATCACCGCCGGCGATGATCCGCGGCTGGCGGCGATCGCTGTCGGCGGCCCGGCACCGGCGCGCGCGCGCAGGCTTGCCTTCAACCCGGTTGCCGGGCGGATCGCCGCCCGCGCCGCCCTCGCCGGTGACGCCGAGGCCGTGGCCTGCGAAGGGCAGCGCCTCAGCCATGGCGAGATCGACCGGCTGTCGAACCATGTGGCACGGGCCCTGCTCGACCGGGGCTTGGCTGTCGAAGACCGGGTGGGGCTGTGCCTGACCCGCACCGCCCGGCTGCCCGCCGCCCTGATCGGGGTTCTGAAGGCGGGCGGCGCTTTCGTGCCGCTGGACCCGGCCTATCCCGAAGACCGTCTGCGCGACATGATCGAGGATGCCGGTATCGGGGTGATCGTCACCGATGCCGCGACCGAAGCGGCACTGCCCGATCTGCTGGCGGGCCGGCAGAGGCTGCGGATCGAGGATTGCGCGGCGGGTGACGGCACGGCCTGTGCACCGGTCGCCATGCCGGTGCACCCGCATCATCTGGCCTATGTGATCTATACCTCCGGCTCCACCGGCCGGCCGAAGGGGGTGGCGATCAGCCATGATGCCTTCAGCCTGCATATGGATGATTTCATCGCCAGCTATGGCATCAGCGCAAACGACGTGGTGTTGCAGCAGTCGACGATCAATTTCGACGTCGCCCTGCACGAGATGCTGCCGGCGCTGATCATGGGCGGCCGCATCGTGATGCGCGGCCCGGATCTGTGGGATCTGGCAACGCTGAGCCGCACGCTTGCCGACGAGCGGGTGACGTTTTCGCGCATTCCCACCGCCTATTGGCAGCAATGGCTGCGCAACCCGCCGGCCAGCCTGCCGCATCTGCGGCAGGTGACGGTGGGCGGCGAGGCTCTGCCCGGCGATGCGCTGATGCGCTGGCGGCGCACGACGCTGCGCGATATCCGGCTCGACAACCTGTATGGGCCGACCGAGACCACGGTCGCGTCGCTGTTCCACACCACCAGTGCCGCCGACGAGGCCGAGGCCATCGTGCCGATCGGCCGGCCCTATCCGGGCCGGACGGCGATGGTGATCGACGCGGATGGAAACATCGCACCCACAGGGGGTTATGGCGAACTCTGCATCGGCGGTGACAGCCTGGCGCGCGGCTATCTGGGCCGTGCCGCGCAGACCGCCGAGCGCTTCGTGCCGGATGAGACCGGCGCCCCCGGGGCGCGGCTCTATCGCACCGGCGATCTGTGCCGGGCCAGGGCCGATGGCACGATCGATTTCCTGGGCCGGCTGGACGCGCAGGTGAAGCTGCGCGGCTTCCGGATCGAGCTTGGCGAGATCGAGGCCGCGATGCGCGCCTGCGCCGGTGTGGGTGATGCCGTGGCCGCGGTGACCGGCGCGGGTGAAGGCCGGCGGCTTGCCGGCTATGTCACCGGCGATGCGGCACCGGCGGCGGTGCTGGCGGCTCTTGCCGCACGGCTGCCGGCGCATATGGTGCCGGCCACGATCACCGTGCTGGATGCGCTGCCGCTGATGCGCAATGGCAAGGTCGACCGCAAGGCGCTGCCGGAACCCGATATGACGGTTGGCGGCGCGCGTGTGGCGCCGCGCAGCGATGCCGAAGCCGCCCTGCTGGCGGTGTGGCAGGCGGTGCTGGGGCGCGACGATTTCGGCGTCACCGACGGATTCTTCGAACTGGGTGGCGACTCGATTCTGAGCCTGCAGGTGGTGGCCCGGGCCCGCAGCGCCGGCTGGGAGATCACCCCCCGCGACCTGTTCGAGCATCCGCGCATCGACCAGCTTGCGGCGGTGGCCAAGCCTGCCGGGGTGGTCGAGGCGCTGACCGAACTGGTCGATCAGGATCTGCCGCTGACCCCGATTCAGCGCGGTTTCCTGGCCCGCAACCCGGAACTGCCGCCGCATTGGAACCAGGCCGTGCTGCTGGCCGTGGCCGATGGCATCGGCCAGCAGGCGATCGCCGACGCGCTGGCGGCCCTGGTGGCGCGACACG
The DNA here is from genome assembly GCF_014636235.1 of Tistrella bauzanensis. Taxonomy (NCBI): domain Bacteria; kingdom Pseudomonadati; phylum Pseudomonadota; class Alphaproteobacteria; order Geminicoccales; family Geminicoccaceae; genus Tistrella; species Tistrella bauzanensis. The sequence goes on along the minus strand of NZ_BMDZ01000015.1, from coordinate 22,977 downwards.
ATGCCCTGCGCCTGCGGATGGTGCGGACTGAAGATGGCCGGTGGCATCAGCGGGTGGTGGCGGTCGAGACGGCGGCACCACTGCTGGTGGCGCAGGAGGTGGGCGCCGACGGGCTTCAGGATGCCTGCACCGCGGTTCAGGCCAGCCTGGAACCGCGCCATGGACCGGTGGTCCGTGGCGGGTTGTTCCACCTGCCCGATGGCAGCCGGCGGCTGCTGATCGCCGTGCATCATCTGGCGGTGGACGGGGTGTCGTGGCGGGTGCTGGCCGGCGATCTGGACCAGATGCTTGGCGGCGATGGCGCCGTGCTGCCGCCGGTGCCGGTGCCGTGGAGCCGCTGGGCGCTGGCCGCAGGCCGCCCATGCCGCCACAGCCGGCGAGGCTGGATGGTGGCGGGCGGCCCTGGCCGATGCAGCGCCATGCTTTGCCGATGGCGACGGCCCGGCCGGTCTGCGGCATGACTGGGCTCTGGATGCGGCTGAAACCCGGCTGCTGACCGAGGATCTGCCCCGTCGACTGCGGATCGGTGTCGACGATCTGCTGGTGGCCGCACTGGCGATGGCGGTCGGTGGCGTCACCGGAGCCGAACGGGTGCTGATCGACCTGGAAGGTCATGGCCGCGATCTGGAGATATCGGCGCCGGGCCTGACCGGACTGGATGTCAGCCGCACCGTGGGCTGGTTCACCAGCCGCTATCCGGTGGCGATCGCTGTGGGCGGCGAGTGGGCTGCGGTGCTGGCCGATACCCGCCAGCGCCTGCGTGCCGTGCCGGATCACGGCATTCGCTTCGGCATGCTGCCGGCCGATGCCCAGGCGGCGATGCCTGTGGCCGATATCGGCTTCAACTATCTGGGCCGGATCGATCTTGGGGTGGCGGCCGGTGACTGCTTCACGCTGGCGGGCGAGGCGCCGGGCCGGAGCATTGCCGAGGGATTGCGGTTCAGCGACCACAAGCTTGCCGTCGATGCGAAGATCAGCGGCGGCCGGCTGTCGGTGTCGTGGCGGTCGGATGGCGCGGTGGCGGATGACGCGGCCCTGGCCGGGCTGTCCGATCGTTTCGCGACGGCGCTGCGGGCGCTGATCGACCATGGGCTGCATGGCCGGCCGCTGGCGGTGCCGGCCGATTTCCCACTGGCCGGGCTCGATGCCCCGGCGCTTGCGCGGCTGGATGTGGCGCTGGATGCGGTGGAAGACATCTATCCGGCAACCGCCCTGCAACAGGGGCTGCTGTTCCACAGCGCCGGTGACGGCACCGGCCTGTATCTCAACCAGTTGCATCTGACCCTTGAACCGGATGCCGACTGCGCGCGGCTGGTGGCGGCCTGGGAGCGGGCGGTGGATCGCCACCCGATCCTGCGCACGGGCTTCGACTGGCGCCATGGCGGTTCCGCCATGCAGGTGGTGCGGCGGCGGGCAGGCCTGCCGGTCAGGCATCATCACTGGCAGGCGGCCGATCAGTCGGCCCATGACCATCGGCTGGTGGCCTGGTGTGCGGAGGATCGCGCGGCCGGGATCGACGTCACCACGGCACCCTTGATGCGGCTGGCCCTGTTCAGCCGGCCCGATGGCGGCCATGACCTGATCTGGACCAGCCATCACGCCTTGAGCGATGGCTGGAGTCTGGCGCGGTTCATGGCCGAGATCGTCGCCGATTACGATGCCACCAGCCGTGACGAGGCGCCGGTTCTGCCGCCGGTGCCGCCCTATCGCGATTACGTCGCCTGGACGCAGCGCCAGCCCGATCCCGAGCCCTGGTGGCGGGCGCAGATCGCGCGGGTGGACGAACCGGCCCGGCTGGGGAGCTGGATAACCGGGCCCGCGGACCGCCAAGGGTCATTTACATTGGAAACCCCGCTCGATGCGGCGCAGACCGAACGGCTGCGCGTGGTGGCGGCTGCCGCCAATGTCACCGTCAACACGCTGGTGCAGGGCGCCTGGGCGCTGCTGCTGGCGCGCTTCGGCGCGCGCGATCAGGTGGTGTTCGGCGTGACGGTGTCGGGCCGTCCCGCCGATCTGCCGGGCGCCGACCGGATGCTGGGCCTGTTCATCAACAGCCTGCCGCTGTGGGTGGATCTGGACCCGGCGCGGCGGCTGGATGACTGGCTGCGCGATCTTCAGGCCATGAACGGTGCACTGCGGGCGGTGGAGGCAACGCCGCTGGGTGCCGTGCAGCGCTGGTCGGGACTGAGCGGCGACGCATTGTTCGACAGCCTGCTGGTGTTCGAGAATTATCCGGTGGAAGCGGGCCTGCGGTCATCGGGCCTGGGGGCCGTCACCCGGCGGGTGGCGATGGCCGAACGGACCCATTATCCGCTGACACTCGCGGCCATTCCGGGGGACCGGCTGGAACTGCGCTGGGGCATCGATGGCAGCCGCATCGACCGGCAGACCGCCGGGGATATCGCCCGCGATTTCGTCGACCTGCTCGACCGGATGCCGGCGATGATGACCGGGCAGGGGCTGATGACCGGGCGGGGGCTGATGACCGGGCAGGCGTTGGGCGGAATCGGGCTGCGATCGGCGGCCGGTGCCATCCTTGGTGGCGCTCTGCCGGCATCGGCGGCATTCCGTCCGGTCACCAGCCAGATTTCCGCACAGGCATTGCGGCGGCCGGCGGCAACCGCACTGGTGTGCGAGGGCCGGGCGATCGGCTATGCGACGCTGGATGCCTGGGCCAACCGGATCGCGCAGGCGCTGCTGGACAGGGGCACCCCAGGCGAAGCGCGACCCGAAGACCGCCGCGAGGACCGGGTGGGTCTGGCGGTCACCCGTGGCCCGGCGATGGTGGCGGGGCTGCTGGGCATTATGAAAGCCGGTGCCACGGTGGTGCCGATGGACCCGGATTATCCGGCCGCACGGCTGGCCGATATGCTGGATGATGCGAATATCCGGCGGATCGTCGCCGATGATGCCAGCCGCCGGCGTCTGGCGGCGGTGCTGGGCGACCGGCTGGTGATCAACCCTGAGGCGGCGGTGGATCTGGTATCGGAGGCTGTACCCGCGATCGACCGGGTGATGCACCCGGTCGGGCTTGCCTATGTCATCCACACCTCCGGATCGACCGGCCGGCCAAAGGGGGTTGCTGTGCCGCATGGCGCGCTGGCGCTGCATGTCGATGCCTATGCCGACCGGATGGGCCTGACCGACGCCGACCGGGTGCTTCAACTCTCGACGGTCAACTTCGATGCGGCCTTCGAACAGCTTCTGCCGGTGCTGTGCCGTGGCGGTACCGTGGTGCTGCGCGGCCCCGCGATGTGGGAATTCGCCACGCTCAACACCCGGCTCGCCAATGACCGGGTGACCCTGGCCTATCTGCCGACCGGCTATTGGCGGCAATGGCTGCGGACGCTGCCGGCGGATCTCGCTGCCGGCCTGCCCGATCTGCGGCTGGTCACCGTGGGTGGCGAGGCGCTGGCCGGCGATGCGCTGGCGGCATGGCGCGCCGGCCCGCTGGGGCATCTGCCGTTCCTGAACACCTATGGCCCGACCGAGGCCACGATCACCGCGACCGGCCATGCGCCGGCACAGGCGGATGACGCCCTGGCGGCGGTGCCGATCGGCCGGCCCTGGCCCGGCCGGCATCTGCTGGTGGTGGATGCCAGCGGCAACCCCGTGCCGGCGGGGGCTGTGGGCGAATTGTGCATCGGCGGCGATGCCCTGGCGCGCGGCTATCATGGCCGGCCCGGGCTGACCGCCGAACGCTTCGTGCCCGACGACAGCGGCCCCGTCGGCGGCCGGCTGTATCGCACCGGCGATCTGGTGCGGCTGGGCCGGGATGGCGTGATCGGCTTCCTGGGCCGGATCGATGCCCAGATCAAGCTGCGCGGTTTCCGGATCGAGACCGGCGAGATCGAGGCGGTGCTGCGCGCGGTGGATGGCGTGCGCGATGCCGTGGCCGGGTTGACCGGCCCGGCGGACAGCCGCCGGCTGGTGGCCCATGTCGCGGGTGATGCCGGCGTCGAGACCCTGACGGCGGCGCTGGCGGCACGGCTGCCCGAGCATATGCGGCCGCAGGCGATCATGGTCATGGACGCCCTGCCGCTGCTGCCGAACGGCAAAATCGACCGCAAGGCGCTGCCGGAACCGGATGTCATGCCGGCGGCGGTGGTGGCACCGCGGACCCCGACGGAACAGACCCTGCTCGACATCTGGCAGGCGGTTCTGGGGCGGCGGGATTTCGGCGTCACCGACAGCTTCTTCGATCTGGGTGGCGACTCGATCCTCAGCCTGCAACTGGTGGCGCGGGCGCGTGAAGCAGGCCTTGCGGTGACGCCGCGTCAGGTGTTCGCGCATCCGCAGATCGACGGTCTGGCCATGGTCGTGCAGCCGCTCGACCCGGTGGTTGGCCACGCTATCGCGCAGGATTTCAGTGACCTGCGGGCGGTTCTGGCCGATCTGGGTGAGAACTTCCAGGCGATCGACGATGTCTATCCGGCGACACCGCTGCAACAGGGGCTGCTGTTCCATGCCCGGATCGGCGCCCGCGACGGGCTCTATGTCAACCAGTTGCGGCTGACCATCGATGGCGCATTGGACCCGGACGCCCTGGAGGCGGCATGGCAGGCGGCGATCGATCGCCATCCGGTGCTGCGCACCCGGTTCGAATGGCGCCATGGCGGCGACGCGTTGCAGGTGGTGCAGCGCCGGGCGGCGCTGGTGATCGGCCGCGACGACTGGATGGCCGCGGATGTGGTGGAACACGATACCCGGCTGGCGGCGTGGTGCGCCGAGGATGTGGCGCGCGGCTTCGACCTGACCCGGGCGCCGCTGATGCGGCTGAACCTGTTCCAGCGGCCCGATGGCGGCCAGGATCTGGTCTGGACCATGCACCATGTCATCACCGATGGCTGGAGCACGGCGCGGCTGCTGCGCGAGATCGCCACGGATTATGCCGCCCGGCTGACAGGCGGCACCGCCGATCTGCCGGTGCCGCCGCCCTATCGCGACTATGTCGCGTGGCTGGCGGCACAGCCTTCGCCCGAGGGCTGGTGGCGGGCACAGGCGGCGCGGATCGCCGATCCGGCGACGCTGACCGCGGCCCTGGCGCCGGCCGATCCGTCGGCGGGGCTTCCCGATGACGGCGACGATGATCTGCGCGTCGTGCTGGACGCGGATGTCAGCGGCCGGCTGGTGGCCCTGGCGCGCCGGGCCGGGGTGACGTTGAACACCGTGGTTCAAGGCGCCTGGGCGCTGCTGCTGGCACGGTTGGGTGGCCGTGATCAGGTGGCATTCGGCGTGACCGTGGCCGGGCGGCCGGCAGGGCTTGCCGGGGCGGAGGCGATGCAGGGCCTGTTCATCAACAGCCTGCCGCTGTTCGTGGATCTGCCGGCATCGATATCACTTGGCGACTGGCTGCGCGATCTTCAGGGGCTGAATGCCTATCTGCGGCAATATGAGCAGTCATCGCTGGCCGATGTGCAGCGCTGGACCGGGCGCAGCGGAGACGCCCTGTTCGACAGTCTGGTGGTGTTCGAGAATTATCCGGTCGATGCCGGGCTGGCGGCCATGGCCTTTGGCGGCCGGCTGCGGGCCAGCGAGACCATCGAGCGCACCCATTATCCCCTGACCCTGTCGGTGGCGCCGGGCGAGACCATCGCCCTGGGCTTCGGCTACGACCCTGCCCGGCTCGACGCGGCGCGGGTGGCCTGGCTGGCGCGCGGGTTTGGCCAGCTCCTGGACCGGATGGGCGCCGGCGACGACCCGGCGATCGGCGCGATCGCGCTGGCGCACGACCTGAAGCCGGCGCAGGTGCCGGTGGTGGCACCGTTCCGCGACGTCGTGGGCCGGATCGCCATGGCGGCGGCCGCCCGGCCCGATGCAGTTGCGGTTGCCTGCGAAGGCCACATGCTGCGCTATGGCGCGCTTCAGGCGGTGAGCGGCGCGGTTGCCCGGCGCCTGCTGGCGGAGGGCCTCGCGGCCGACGATGTCGTGGGCTTGTGTGTCGGCCGCGGTCCGGCGCTGGTGGCGGGCTTCGTCGGCATTCTGGCCGGGGGTGGTGCCGTGCTGGCCCTGGACCCGGATCTGCCCGACACCCGGCTTCAGGACATGCTGGATGATGCCGGTGTCCGGCTGCTGGTGGTGGATGAGGCGGGCGGTGCGCGGCTGGCGGCACTGGCCGCCGGCCGGCTGCTGGTCGCCATCGCCGCCGCCGCCGCCGGCGATGGCGGGGACACGAGCCTGCCGGTTCTGCCGGCACCGCTGCCGGCGCAGCTTGCCTATGTGATCTATACCTCGGGCTCGACCGGGCGCCCGAAAGGCGTCGGCGTCGCGCATGGGGCATTGGCGGTGCATGTCGACGACTATATCGACCGCTTCGGCCTGACGCTCGACGACCGGGTTCTGCAACTGTCGACGCTGGGCTTCGACGCGGCGGTAGAACAGATCCTGCCGGCGCTGACGGTGGGCGCGCGGGTGGTGATGCGCGGCGCCGATCTGTGGTCGCCCGAACAGGTCACCCGGCGGCTGCGCGACGACGGCGTGACGCTGGCTTATCTGCCGACCGGCTATTGGCGGGCATGGCAGACGGCGGTGACCGGGCCGCTGCCGGCATTGCGCCAGGTGGCGACGGGTGGCGAGGCCCTGCCGGGTGCGGCCCTCGACGCCTGGTTCGCGGGGCCGCTGGCCAGCGTGCCCTTCGACAACACCTATGGCCCGACCGAGGCCGTGGTGACGGTGAGTGGCCATCGGGTGCGGCCGGGCGATGCCATGGCGGTGGCGGTCGCCATCGGCGCGATCTGGCCGGGCCGGGTGGCGCGGATCCTCGATGCCCATGGCAATGACGTGCCCGATGGCGGGCAGGGCGAATTGTGCCTGGGCGGGCCGGCGCTGGCGCGGGGCTATCTGGGCCGCGCCGGGCTGACGGCGGAACGCTTCGTGCCGGACGAGGCCGGCACGCCGGGCGCGCGGCTGTATCGCAGCGGCGATCTGGCGCGGCGGCGGGCGGATGGCACGATCGATTTCCTGGGCCGGATGGATGGGCAGATCAAGCTGCGCGGCTTCCGGATCGAACCGGGCGAGGTCGAGGCGGCAATGCGCCGTCATGCCGGGGTCGCCGATGCCGTGGTGGTGCTGACCGGGGCCGAGACGCCGCGGCTGGTGGGCTATGTCACTGGCTCGGCCGATCCGGCGGCCGTGAAGGCGGCGCTGGCGACCCAACTGCCGGCCCATATGGTGCCGCAGGCGATCATGGCCCTGCCGGCGCTGCCGCTGACACCTGCCGGCAAGCTGGACTGGCGGGCGCTGCCCGACCCCGATCCGGCGCCGGTGGCGGCAGCCCTGCCGCCCCGCGATGTGATGGAGGCGCGGCTTCTGGCGGTGTGGCAGGCGGTGCTGGGCCGCGCGGATTTCGGGGTCAGCGATGACTTCTTCGATCTGGGCGGTGATTCGATCCTCAGCCTGCAACTGGTGTCACGGGCCCGCAAGGCAGGGCTGGTGCTGACCCCGCGGCAGGTGTTCGAACATCCGCGCATCCAGGAGCAGGCGGCGGTCGCCGGTCTGGCGGGCGGTGTCGATACCGCAACCGAGGTCACCGGCCGGGACTTGCCGCTGACACCGATCCAGGCCGGGTTCTTCGAGCGCTATCCCGAAGGGCCGTCGCATTGGAATCAGGCGGTGCTGCTGGCGGTGACCGGCGTATTGGACGATGCGGCGCTCGCCATTGCCCTGGCGGCGGTGGTGTGCCGGCATGATGCGCTGCGGCTGCGCTTCACAATCGGCGACGACCGGCGCTGGTCGCAGCGCGTGGTGCCGGCGGCCGATGCCGAGGCCTGTGATCTGCTGATCGTCCGGGAGATCGACGATGATCCGGCAACGCTGGATGCGGCGGGGGATGCGGTTCAGGCCAGCCTGGATATCGGCCATGGCCCCGTCTTGCGCGCCGGGTTGTTCCGTCGTGCCGGCGGCGACCGGCTGCTGATCGCCATTCATCATCTGGCGGTCGACGGGGTGTCGTGGCGGGTGCTGCTGGGCGATCTGGAACAGGCCTATGCGGCGGCCGCGAGCGGCCGGGAGCCGGCGCTGGCGCCGGTTGGCACGCCCTGGAGCCGCTGGGTTCTGGCGCAGCGCCGCTATGGCGAGGCACCGGCGCTGACACAGGAACTGGGCTGGTGGCAGAACCAGTTGAGCGGCGCCGTGGCGGTTCTGCCCGATACCCGCAGTGGTGAAAGCCTGCAGCATGACTGGCTGCTCGACGAAACCACCACCGCCCGGCTGATCAACGACGTGCCGCGCCGCTATCGCATCGGCGTCGACGAGGTGCTGCTGGCCAGCCTTGTCCGCACCCTGGGCGATGCCCACGGGCTGGCAGCCGGCACCCGGCTGCTGATCGGCCTGGAAGGCCACGGCCGGGAAGACGTGATCGATGGCGTGGATCTGAGCCGCACGGTGGGCTGGTTCACCACCCGCTTCACCATCGCGCCGGCCGTGGCCGGACCGCCCGAGGCGCTGCTGTCGGGCGTGAAGGCAAGCCTGCGGGCAGTGCCGCAGAAGGGGCTGCATCCGGGGCTGCTGCGGTTGTCGGATGATCCGGAAATCGCCGCCGCGGCGCGCGCACTGCCTGAGGCGGCGGTGGGCTTCAACTATCTGGGGCGGTTCGATGAGGCCGGATCAGGTGACATGTCCGGCGCTGCCGCCAGCCGGTTCAGCTTCACGCGCGAAGCGGCGGGCCGGGCGGTGGTATCGACCAGCGGCATGGCCCATGGGCTGGAGCTGAACGCGATGGTGGCCGGCGGCCGGCTGTCGGTCAGCTGGCGTCATGACACCGGTGTGCTCGACCGGGCGGATGTCGCGGCGCTGGCGGCGGCCTTCGGGCGGCATCTGACCGCGCTGATCGACCATTGCCTGACCCATGATCCCAAGGCGACGCCTCAGGATTTCGATATCGACATCGACCAGGACGCGCTCGACGACCTGCTCGCGGAGATCGACGGATGACCATGGACAGCTATCACCGCAGCGGCGGTCAGGACGATGCCCCCGAGCCGGTCGCCTCCGCGACCGCGAGCGGGGCCCCGGCGGGCTTTCGGGACAAAGCGAACGTCGCCGAGATCTTCTATCTGTCCGATCTGCAACAGGGCATGCTGGGCCATGCCCTGAAGGGTGGGGCCGACCCCTATCATATCCGCCATGTCTTCCAGATCGACGGCGCGCTGGATGTGGCGCGGTTCGAACGGGCCTGGGCGGCGGTGATCGCCCGCCATGCGATCCTGCGGGCGGATATCCGCTGGCGCGAGATTCCGCGCCCGGTTCACATCGTCTATCGCCGCACCATGGCCCGGATCGACCATCACGACTGGCGGGCGCTGGACACGGCGGCACAGGCGGCGCGGCTGGCGGCGGATTGGGCGACGGCACGGGCGGCGGGGTTCAACTTCGCCCGCGCCGCCGACCCGGCGCTGGATCTGATCCGCATCGGCGCTGACCGCTGGTGGTTCACCTGGCGGTTTCATCACCTTCAGCTCGATGGCTGGAGCGTGGCGCGGATCCTGAGCGAGGTGCTGGCCGGCTATGCCGCCGACGCGGCGCCGGCAGGGCTGGCGCCATCATTCCGCAGTCATATCAAGTGGCTGGAGCAACAGGACAAGACGGCGGGCGAGGATTGGTGGCGGGCGGATCTGGCCGGCATCGACGGCCCGACGCCCCTGCCGCGCGGCCGGCCTGCGCCGGCAATGGCGGCTGAGGGCGGGGCGGTGCCGCATCGCCATGCCGAGCGGCGCCAGCATCTGGACCCTGTCACCACCGGCGCCCTGGCCGAACTGGCGCGCCGGGCGGGCGGCACGATGACCACCGTGCTTCAGGCGGCCTGGGGCTGGCTTCTGGCCGCCCATGCCGGCCGGGACGATGTCTGTTTCGGCCTGACCACGGCCGGACGCCCGGCCGATCTGGCCGATGCCGACAGCATTGCCGGGCTGTTCATCAACACCGTGCCGCTGCGGCTGCGGATCGACCCGTCAGAGACCGTGGCCGGCTGGCTGGCGGCGGTTCAGCGCCATATGCTGGATCTGCGGGCGCATGATCATCTGCCGCTGGCGCGGCTGCGCGGGCTGGTTCAGACCGAAGGTGATGCGGGGCTGTTCGACAGTATCCTGGTGGTGGAGAATTTCCCGGTCGACGCGGCATTGTCGACGGCGGCGACCGGCGATATCCGGATCACCGCGCCGCGGATCGGTGAGACGGCCGATGCCATGGTCGACGACGCGGTGACGCTGACCGACGGCCGCAACCACTATCCGTTGAGCCTGATCGCCGAGACCGGCGCCGCGCTCAGCCTGACGCTCGCCTATGACCTGGGCCATTACAGCCACGGCGATGTCGCCCGGCTGATGGATGCCCTGGTGGCGGTGCTGCGCACCCTGCCGGAACAGGCTGGGCGCCGGCTGGGCGATTTCAGCCCCTGGACGTCGGCCGGCAACCGGGATGGCAACGCCGAACCCATGCCCGCGCCCGCATCGCTGCTGCCGGCGCGGATCGCCCGGCTGGCGGCGGAGAACCCGGATGCCCTGGCGGTGGCGGATGATGACGGCAGCCTGAGCCGCAGCGCGCTGTGGTCCGCTGCCGGCCGGCTGGCGGCAGAGCTTAAGGCCATGGGTGCGGGGCCCGGCGCGCGCGTGGCCCTGGCCCTGCCGCGCGGCCGGGCGATGGTCGCGGCGATCCTGGGTGTCTGGCGGGCGGGCGGCGCCTATGTGCCGCTAGACCCGGCGGCGCCGGCGGCACGGCTTGGGCTGCAACTGGCCGATTGCGGTGCCGGCTGGCTGATCGCCGGCGATGCCGCCGCCGACTGGTGCCCGCCGGAAGTGGCGCTGATCTCGGACAGGCCCGAGTCCTGGGGCGGCGGCGATGCGCATGCCGAGACCCTTGTGGATATGCCGGCCGCCGCCGAGGCTTACATTATCTATACCTCCGGGTCGACCGGCACGCCGAAGGGGATTTCGGTCAGCCATGGCGCGCTGGCGGCCTATCTGGCGGCATTGAGCCTGCGGTTGAACATCGCCGATGGCGCCGGGCTGGCGGCGGGCTGGGTGTCGACCCCTGCCGCCGATCTGGGCCACAGCGCGCTGTTCGGTGCCCTGTGGTGGGGGGCGGCGCTGCATGTGCCGGCGGATGAGGCGATCTTCGATCCCGACCGCTTCGGTGCCTGGATGCAGGACCATCAGATCGATCTGCTGAAGATCGTGCCCAGCCATCTGGCCGGGCTGATGCAGGCGGCGGCGCCGGCGCGGGTGCTGCCGCGCCGCTATCTGCTGCTGGGTGGCGAGGCGCTGCCGGCCGGTCTTGCCCGGGCGGTGGCAGAGCTGACGCCGGCCTGCCGGCTGGTCAACCATTACGGCCCCAGCGAGACCACGGTCGGGGTGATCGCGGGTGCCGTTGCCGGGCAGGCTGGCGATGGGCCGGATGGCGACGGCTCTCTGCCGCTTGGCCGGGTGCTGGATCATGCGGTGGTCCGGTTGCTGGACCGCCATGGCAACCCAGCCGGCCCCGGCCAGCCCGCCGAGATCTGCATCGGTGGCGCGGGGGTGAGCGACGGCTATGTCGGCCGCGCCGGCCAGACGGCCGAACGCTTCGTGCCCGATGCAGCGGGGCTGCCCGGCAGCCGGCTGTATCGCAGCGGCGATCGCGGGCTTCTTCTGGCGGATGGCGCGATCGGCTTTCTGGGCCGGCTGGACGATCAGGTGAAAATCCGCGGCTTCCGGGTGGAGCCCGACGAGGTGGCGGCGGTGCTGCGCGCCTTGCCCGGCGTGCGGCAGGCGGTGGTGATCGCGCGTGCCGATGGCGAGGGGCGGCTGCGGCTGCGGGGCTTCGCGGCCGGTGACGGGCTGGACGGTGCGGCGCTGAAACAGGCACTGGCCGCGCGGCTGCCCGATGCCATGGTGCCGCAATCGGTGCAGGTGCTGGACGCGCTGCCGCTGACCGCGAATGGCAAGATCGACCGTAAGGCCCTGCCCGGCGACCGGGCAGCCACCGGCGGAGCGGTGGCGGACGGCGCCGTGGCGCCGCGCAGTGCCACTGAAGCGGCGCTGCTCGGCATCTGGGAACAGGTGCTGAAGCGCCAGGAGATCGGTGTCACCGACAATTTCTTCGAGATCGGCGGCGATTCGATCCTCAGCCTGCAACTGGTGGCGCGGGCCCGCAAGGCCGGGCTGAAGCTGACCCCGAAACAGATCTTCGACCAGCCGGACATCGCCCGGCTGGCGGCCTGTGCCGATGCGGCGGCGGGGCGTGCTGTGGCGGCACCCGACAATCGGCCGGATGCCGGCGGGGCCGCGGTGGCGGCCGATCCGTACCTGCCCGAATACCGCGCGATCCTGGAAGGATTGGGCCAGTCGCTGGACAGTGTCGCCGATATCTATCCGGCGACGCCGCTGCAACGCGGGCTGCTGTTTCACAGCCAGATGGCCGGAGGCGAGGCGGTCTATATCAATCAACTGCGTCTGACCCTGGCCGGGCGGTTCGATATGGCGGCGCTGCGTGCGGCATGGGGGGTGGCGATCGCGCGCCATCCGGTGCTGCGCACCCGGTTCGAATGGCGCCATGGCGGCACAGTGTTGCAGGTGGTCGCGGCCACAGCCGATCTGCCGATCGAGATCCACGACTGGCAGGGGCTGACGCCCGATGTCGCCGAGGCCCGCATCCGGTCGCGGATGGCCGAGGATGCCGCCCGTGGCTTCGATCTGGCCACGGCACCGCTGATGCGTCTGGCATTGTTCACGCGCCCCGATGGCGGCCATGACCTGGTGTGGAGCAATCACCACATCCTGACCGATGGCTGGAGCACGATGATCGTGCTGGGCGAGGTGGCGCGCGATTACGTGGCCCGCATCGACGGTGGCGGCATCGATGGCGATCTGCCGGCGCCGCCACCCTATCGGGCCTATGTCGACTGGCTGGCCCGCCAGCCCGATCCGGAACCCTGGTGGCGGCAGGAGATCGCGCGGATCGACGAGCCGGCCCTGCTGACGGCGGCGCTGGCGCGGCCATCGGCGCCGGAGCCCGGCGCGCATCAATACCGGGTGCTGCTGGACGAGGCGACGAGCGCCCGTCTGACCATGGCGGCGCGGCGGATGCAGGTGACATTGAACACGCTGGTGCAGGGTGCCTGGGCGCTGTTGCTGGCCCGCCATGGCGGCCGCGATCAGGCGGCGTTCGGCGTGACCGTCTCGGGCCGTCCGGCCGATCTGGCCGGGGTGGAGCACATGCCGGGGCTGTTCATCAACAGCCTGCCGGTCTGGGTGGACGTGCCGGCGACGGCCCGGCCCGCGGGCTGGCTTCAGGACATCCAGGCCTTGAATGCCGGGCTGCGGCAGGTTGAGCAGACCAGTCTGGCCGATGTGCAGCGCTGGTCGGGGCGGAGCGGGGATGCGCTGTTCGATACGCTGCTGGTGTTCCAGAACTTCCCGATCGAAACCGCGATCCGCGATATCGAGACCCGGCTGGGCATCACCGGCGCCGATGCCGTGACCCGCACCCATTATCCGCTGACCCTGATGGTGGTGCCGGGCGACCGGCTGGACCTGCGCTGGGAATGGGATGGCAGCCGCTTCGACCGCGCGGTGATCGCCCGGCTTCACGGCCATCTGCTGCGACTGCTGACGGCGCTGTCCGCCGAGGACGGCGGCGCCCCGATCGGGCTGATCGACCCGTTGGCGGAAGATGAGCGCGACCGGCTGCTGTCGGTCTGGAACGACACCGCGGTGCCCTATGATCTGGATGGCTGCGTTCAGGATCTGATCGCGCCCTGGGTGGCGCGCCATCCCGATGCGCCGGCGGTGGTGGCGGAGGATGGCGCCGTGCTGTCCTATGCCGGCCTCGATGCCGCCGCCAACCGGCTGGCCCATCGGCTGATCGCGCTTGGCATCGGCGCGGATGTGACTGTGGCGCTGTGCCTGCCGCGCCGGCCTGAGGTGATCATTGCCCTGCTGGCGGTGATGAAGACGGGGGGCGCCTATGTTCCGCTGGACCCGAACGCGCCCGACGACCGGCTGCGTTATATGATCGACACCGCCCGCGCGCGGCTGGTGATCACGGCGGCGGCCCATGCCGGCCGCTTCACCGGCATCGACACACTGCTGATCGACGATGAACCGGCGGCGGCCGATGCGTCCGGGCCCCACACCACCTGGCCCAACACCACCTGGCCCGACACGGCGCCCGCGCCGCGCGCCCATCCGGGCTCGCTGGCCTATGTCATCTTCACCTCGGGCTCGACCGGCCGGCCCAAGGGGGTGATGATCCCGCATCGCGGGGTGGTGAATTATCTGCGGGTCGCCATCGATCGCTATCTGACCCTGGATGAAGACGGCCGCGCGTCGGGCCAGGGCGCGCCGATCAACACCCCGCTGGGCTTCGATGCCACGGTCACCAGCCTGATGGTGCCGCTGATCACCGGCCGCGCCATCACCCTGCTGCCCGAAGCCGATGAGATCGCGGCGCTGTCGGAGGCGCTTGCGGCCGAGGCCCATGACTACAGCCTGGTCAAGCTGACCCCGGCGCATATCGAGGCGCTGAAACATCTGCGGCCGGCAGGCAGCTATGCCGGCCATGCCCGCGCGCTGGTGATCGGCGGTGAGACGCTGATGGCCAGCACCGTGGCGCCCTGGCTGGCGGCATCGCCGGGCACGCGGCTGTTCAATGAATATGGCCCGACGGAAACCGTGGTCGGCTGCGCGATCCACGAGGTGGTGCACGAAGTGGACGGCGGCAACACGGATGGCGGCGGTATGGGCGATGGCGCGCTGCCGATCGGCCGGCCGATCGCCAATACCAGCATCCTGATTCTGGATGACGATCTGCGGCTGATGCCTGACGGCGCGGCCGGGGGCTTGTATATCGGCGGCGCCGGGCTTGCCCGCGGCTATGCCAGCCAGCCCGGGCTGACCGCCGATCGCTTCGTGCCGCATCCCTTCGCCACCGGCGAGCGGCTGTATCGCACCGGCGATCTGGCGCGCTGGCGCGCCGATGGCACGCTCGACTATCTGGGGCGGTTGGATGATCAGGTGAAGATCCGCGGCTATCGCATTGAACTGGGAGAGATTGAAAGCGCTCTCACCGGCCATGATGCGGTCGAGCAGGCCGTGGTGGTGGTGCGCACCGGTCTGGCCGGCAGCCGCCAGCTCGCCGCCTATGCGGTGCCGCGCCCGGGTTGCCACGCGCAGCCCGATGACCTGCTGCGCCATCTGGCGGCGCGGCTGCCGCAATATATGGTGCCGGCCGATCTGCTGGTGCTGGACGCAATGCCGCTGACAGCCAATGGCAAGGTCGACCGGCGCGCGCTGCCGGTGCCGCAGCGGGGCGGCAGCGCCATCGCCATGCCGTCGGATGCGATCGAGGCGACGCTGCTCGACATCTGGCAGAGGGTGCTGGGTCAGAGCGGTTTCGGGGTCACCGACAGCTTCTTCGACCTGGGCGGCGATTCGATCCTCAGCATGCAGGTCGTGGCCCGTGCCGCCCGCGCCGGCATCCGCCTGACGGCGCGCCAGGTGTTCGAACATCCGCGCATCGACCGGCTGGCGGCCCTGGCCCGTGCCGCCGACGATGCGGCGGCGCTGACCGAGATCACCGGCACCGATCTGGCCCTGACGCCGATCCAGTCGTGGTTCTTCGCCCGCCATCCGGACGGCCCGTCGCACTGGAACCAGTCGGTGCTGCTGCGGGTGAACGGCCGGCTGGACATCGTGGCGCTGGAACGGGCGATCGCGGGTCTGGTCGCCGCCCATGATGCCCTGCGGTTGCGGTTCCGGGCCGATCATGTCGGCCATTGGTGGCAGCGGGTGGTGGCGCGCGAAACCGCCGATCTGCTGGTGGTGCGCGACGTGGCGGACCCGGCGGCGCTGGATGCGGCGGGCGAGGCCGTGCAGGCCGGCCTGGATATCCGCACCGGCCCCGTGCTCAGGGCCGGCTGCTTCCATCTGGCCGATGGCAGCGACCGGCTGCTGATCGTTCTTCATCATCTGGCGGTCGACGGCGTGTCGTGGCGGGTGTTGCTGGACGATCTGCAACAGGCCTATGAAGCGGCCTGCACCGGCCGCGCGGTGGTGGTGCCGGCACCGGCGACACCGTGGAGCCGCTGGGTCGACCGGATGCACCGGCAGGCCGCAAGCCCCGAACAGCATGCCCATCTGCTGGCCGAACTCGGCTGGTGGCAGGGGCATCTGGAGGGCGCCACCCCGGCCTGGGGGCCGGCGCGGTCGGGTGGCCGCCTGGAGGTTGAGCGCGGCATCGCCGAGGCGATGACCCGCCGGCTGATCACCGAGGTGCCGCGCGCCTATCGGGTGACGGTGGAAGAGGTGCTGCTGGCGGCGCTTGCCCGTGCCATCGGCGACGAGATCGGTGCCGCCCGGCTGCTGGTGTCGCTGGAAGGCCATGGCCGCGACGGCGATCACGGGCTGGACGTCAGCCGCACCATCGGCTGGTTCACCACCCGCCATGACGTGGCGCTGCCGACCCGGGGCGACGATGCCCGGCTGCTGGCCGATCTGCGCCAGGTGCTGCGCCGGGTGCCCGGCCGGGGCACCGGGCGCGGCCTGCTTACCATTGCCGGGGATCAGGCGATCCGCGATGCGGCGGCGGCACTGCCCGCCGCCGATGTCAGCTTCAACTATCTGGGCCGCTTCGATGGCAGCCTGGAGGAAGGCGGCCGGTTCTGGCTGGGCACCGAGACCGCCGGGCGCAATATCGGCCGGCGCGGCCGCATGGACCATGCGCTTGAGATCAATGCCGCGATCACCGATGGCCGGCTGCGGATCGGCTGGCGGCATGATCCGGCGGTGATCGACGGTGCGGCGATGGCGTCGCTGATCGCGCGGTTCGAGCACGGCCTGACCGATCTGGTCGGCCATTGCCTGACCACCGATCCGGTTCCGGTCCCGGTCGATTACCCCTTGGCCGGCCTGGACGATGCCGGGCTGGCCCGGCTGGAGATCGCGCCCGGCACGGTTGAAGACATCTATCCCGCGACCCCGCTGCAACAGGGCCTGATCCTTCACAGCCAGCGGTCGGCCGGTGCCTATGTCAACCAGTTGCGCCTGACGCTTGCGGCCGGTGGACAGGATGGCGGGGCGCTGGATGTGGAGGCGCTGGCCGGCGCCTGGGCGGCGGCGATCGGGCGCCACCCGATCCTGCGCACCCGCTTCGACTGGCGCCATGGCGGCAGTGCCTTGCAGGTGGTGATGCGGCGGGTGACGCTGCCGGTGGACGTCCATGATCTGTCGGTCGGCCCCGAGGGCTATGAGGCACGGCTGGCCGCGTGGCGGGCCGCGGATCTGCGCCGGGGGTTCGATCTGATGGTGGCGCCGCTGATGCGCATCACCCTGTTCCGGCGCCCGGATGGCGGTCATGACCTGCTCTGGACCACCCACCACGCCCTGACCGATGGCTGGAGCACGGCGCGATTGCTGCGCGAGGTCGCGCGGGAATACGATGCACGCGTCGATGGTGGCGCGGTGGAGATTTCGCCGGCACCTCCCTATCGCGATTACGTCGCCTGGATGCAGCGCCAGCCGGCACCGGAGGCATGGTGGCGGGCGGAAGCGGCGCGGATCGCCGACCCGGCCGGCATCACCGAGGCGCTGGGCCGGCCGATGCGGCCGGAACCCGGCAGCCATCGCCTGACAGTGGCGGTGGATGATGATCTGGCCCATGCCCTGCGCAAGCTTGCGCGCCGTGAACAGGTGACGCTGGCCACGATCATGCAGGCGGGTTGGGCGCTGCTGCTGGGGCGGCTGGCGGGCCGGGCGCAGGCGGGCATCGGCGTGACGGTGTCGGGCCGGCCGGCCGATCTGGCCGGGGTCGAGCGGATGCTGGGCCTGTTCATCAACAGCCTGCCGGTCTGGATCGACCTGCCGCCATCGGCGCGGCTGGGCGCGTGGCTGCGCGATGTGCAGGCACTGAACACCCGCTTGCGGCAGGTGGAGCATTCCAGCCTGGCCGATGTCCAGCGCTGGACCGGCCGCAGCGGCGACGGCCTGTTCGACAGCCTGCTGGTGTTCGAGAATTATCCGATCGATGCCGCTGCCGGCCAGAGCCGGCTTGGCGCCGCCACCACCGGGACCGAGATGGTGGAGCGGACCCATTACCCGCTGGTGCTGGCGGTGGTGCCGGGCCAGGGGCTGGAACTGCGCTGGGGCTGGGATGGGGCGCGGATCGATGCCGCGGCGGTGGCCCGGCTGAACACGGCCTTCATCGACCTGCTCGGCCGGCTGGCTGCGGCCGGCGATGTGCCGCTGGGGTCGATCGCGGTTGGTTTGGACCGGCCGGCCCGGCTGGCGGTGGAGCATCCGTTCCGGGCGGTGACCGCGCGGATCAGCGCGCAGGCCGCAGTTGATCCGACCCGTGAGGCGGTCGCCTGCAATGGCCTGAGGATCAGCTATGGTGCGCTGGAGACGTGGTCCGACGCCATCGCCGACCGGCTGATCCTGGCCGGCATCCGACCGGAAGACCGGGTGGGGTTGTGCGTCGAACGCTCGGTGGGGCTGGTTGCGGCGCTGCTGGGGGTGCTGAAGGCGGGCGGCGCCTATGTGCCGCTCGATCCCGATTATCCGGCGGCGCGGCTGCGTCACATGATCGAGGATAGCGGGCTGGATGTGCTGGTGGTTGGGCCTGCCAGCCTGCCGGCGATGCGTGCGGTTGCAGATGATCGGTCGCTGATCGATGTCGAGGCGCTGAAAGACGCGGCGTCGGCGACGGGCCTGGAGCGACGCCATCCGCCGGTCCGGCCCGACCAGTTGGCCTATGTGATCTATACCTCGGGCTCGACCGGCCTGCCCAAGGGCGTCGGTATTTCCCACGCGGCGCTCAGCCATCATCTGGATGACTTCATTCCGGCCTTCGGCTATCGGCCAGAGGATGCCGGGCTGCAATTCTCGACCATCAACTTCGACGCGGCGATGGAACAGATGCTGCCGCTGCTGACCGTGGGCGGGCGGATCGTGCTGCGCGGCCCCGCCATGTGGGATGCGGCCGAACTGACCGCCGTGCTTCAGGCCGAGCGCCTGACCATCGCCGATATCCCGACCGGCTACTGGCAGCAATGGGCGCGCGATCCGGATCTGCGCTTCAGCCATCTGCGCCGGGTGACGGTGGGCGGCGAGGCGTTGTCGGTGGATGCGCTGGCGCGCTGGAAGGACGGGCCGCTGGGCCATGTCCGGCTCGACAACCGCTATGGCCCGACCGAGGCGACGATTTCGGCATTGTATCATCAGACCGATCGCGGCGATGTTGACCATCCGCCGGTGCCGATCGGCCGGACCTATCCGGGCCGGACCGCGCGGGTGGTGGGGGTGGATGGCAACACCGTGCCCGATGGCGGCATCGGTGAGCTGTGCATCGGCGGCCCGGCCCTGGCTCGCGGCTATCTGGGCCGGCCGTCGCAGACGGCGGAACGCTTCGTGCCCGATGAGCACGGGGTGCCGGGCGCGCGGCTCTATCGCAGCGGCGATCTGTGCCGCCAGCGGGCCGATGGCGTGGTCGTGTTCCTGGGCCGGATCGACGGGCAGGTGAAGCTGCGCGGCTTCCGGATCGAGCCCGGCGAGATCGAGGCCCTGTTGCGGGCAGCACCCGGCATCGACGATGCCGTGGCCGGCGTGGTCGATGACCGGCTGATTGCCTGGGTGGCGGGGCAGGGGGATCCAGCGGCGTTGCGCGCAGGCCTTGGTCGGCAGTTGCCGGCCCATATGGTGCCGCAGGCGGTGATCATGCTCGACGCTCTGCCGCTGATGCCCAGTGGCAAGGTGGATCATCGCGCCCTGCCGGTGCCCGATGCCGCCCATGACCAGGTGGTGCCGCCGGCGACCGCCCTTGAAACCCGGCTGCTGGCGATCTGGCAACGGGCGCTGGGGCGCGATGGTTTTGGCATCACCGACAGCTTCTTCGACATCGGCGGCGACTCGCTGCTGGCCTTGCAGGTGGCGGCGGCCGCGCGTGCCGACGGCATCGACGGCTTCAGCCTGGACGCCCTGTTCCAGACCCCGACCATTGCCGGGCTGGCGGCGGGGCTGACGGGTGCGGGCGCCCCCGACCAGTTGCCGGCCAATATCCGGCCGCTCAACACCACCGGCCACGGCACGGCGCTGTTCTGCATTCATCCGGGCTATGGGCTGGTGCAGGAATACCGGCCGCTGGCGGCGGCGCTGAACGGCCAGGTGCCGGTGCTGGGCATTCAGGCGCCGCGGCTGATCGATCCCGACTGGACGGTGCCGGATGTGGCGGCGCTGGCGGCGGATTACGTGGCCCGGCTGCGCCGGATACAACCGGCCGGGCCATACCGGCTGGCCGGCTGGTCGCTGGGCGGGTGGATCGCCATGGCGATGGCCCGGGCGCTGGAAGCCGATGGCGACATCGTCGAGCGGCTGATCCTGATCGACACGGCGGCCGAGGTGCCCCGGATCACCGCCGATCACGCCACCATCGCAGCCCAGTTGAACCGCGACATCGACAGCCATGCGACGCCCGAACTGGCTGCCGAGTTCGCGGCCGGCCGGGTAGGGGATGGGAGGCTGGCAGGGGCGGTGGGCCGGGCAGGGGATGGGACGGCGGCCGGCGATCGCGACCGGCTGGCGGCGGCGGCGCTGGATCTGGTGCTGCTGCACAAACGCCTGCTGGAAGGCTGGCCGGTGCCGCGGGTGGAGGCCGCCATCACCCTGTTCCGG
Source organism: Tistrella bauzanensis (assembly GCF_014636235.1). NCBI lineage: Bacteria > Pseudomonadati > Pseudomonadota > Alphaproteobacteria > Geminicoccales > Geminicoccaceae > Tistrella > Tistrella bauzanensis. The sequence continues at coordinate 2,341 of NZ_BMDZ01000015.1, read as the reverse complement.
GCTGTGGCGACCAGGGCCGGCGGCGCCGATGGCAGCCATATTCCGGCGGCATCATGGCGGCCGCTCGCGGGCGGTGGGCTGACCGTCATCGACATCGATGCCGGTCACGACACCATCCTGCACCATCCGGATTTCCTGGCGGCGATCGGCCCCGTGATCGACCAGGCCGGGGGCAACCGGCCGGCAGCCGACATCATCGAGGAGACAGCACCATGAACAGCGTTCTGCACGCCGAAGCCGCGGCGCCTGACCATGGGCGGTCACTGGTGACGGTGGATGCCGCCACGGCGCGTGTCGGTTCCGATGCCGCGCCGTTGATCCGCGCCGGATTGCAGGCCGTGCCCGACACGCCCGGCTGGATGGTGGTCACCATCGATGGTGGCGATTCCGAGATGCTGGTGGCCTGGGCTGAGGCCCTGTGTGTGGCGATCATGACCCGGCATCCGCGCATGACCACGCTGGCGCTCGACGGTGCCACGGCCAGGGCGGCGGCGCCCCGGCTGCTGCGACAGGGCATCGCCATCGCCGGCGATGGCGGCGCGCTGCTGGTGACGGCGGCCATGCTGTGGCAGCGGCCGGCGCCGTGGCTGGGGCAGGATGGCGACGCGGCCACGCCCTATCCCTATGATCCGGTGTTCACCGGCGCCGTCCGCCATCCGCGCCGCCCGCCCGCGCCGGAGGGCGTGGTCTATCGCCGCCACATACCGTGGCTGGATGCCCCGTTGAGCTTCCGCGTGGCCACCATCGATCAGGATCTGGACCGGCTGCACCGCTGGATGAATGACCCGCGCGTGGCGGCGATCTGGGAGGAGGCGGGCGATCTGGACAAGCATCGCCAGTATCTGGGCGGCATTCTGGCCGATCCGCACATGATCCCGCTGATCGGCTGTTTCGATGGCGCGCCCTTCGGGTATTTCGAGATCTATTGGGCGCGCGAGAACCGCATCGGCCCGTTCTATGACGTCGATGACTATGACCGGGGCTGGCATGTGCTGGTGGGCGAGGACGGGTTCCGGGGCCGCGACTATGTCTCGGCCTGGCTGCCATCGCTGATGCATTACCTGTTTCTCGATGACCCGCGCACCCGCCGGATCGTGGGCGAGCCGCGCGCCGATCACGCTCAACAATTGCGCAATCTCGATCGCGCCGGCTTTGCCCGGATCAAGCAGTTCGACTTTCCCCATAAGCGCGCCACGCTGGTGATGCTGCTGCGCGAGCGGTTCTTCGGCGACCGGTTGTGGCTGCCGGATTTCGTGACCGCCCCCGCCGATGATGCCGACCACGAAGGATGACCAGGATGACGATCGAGGATGGGGCATATGATGTCATCGGGGTGGGCTTCGGGCCATCGAACCTGGCATTGGCGATCGCGCTGGACGGCATGGCCGGCCCGCAGGGGGCGTCTGCACGAGCGGATGGGCGGCGGCGGGTGCATTTCATCGAGAAGCAGCCCGAATTCCGCTGGCACAGCGGCATGCTGCTGCCCGACAGCCGCATGCAGGTGTCGTTCCTGAAGGATCTGATCACCCTGCATGATCCGACCAGCCCGTTCACCTTCATCGCCTATCTGCACGCCAAGGGCCGGCTGGTCGATTTCATCAACCAGAAGAGCTTTTTCCCCAGCCGGATCGAGTTCAACGACTATCTGCGCTGGGCGGCGGCGCGCTTCGCCGACCGGTGCAGCTATGGCGAGGAGGTGGTCGCGGTCGATCCGGTGAACGGTGCGGGCGGCCGGGGTGGCGGCAGCGGGTCGGCCTCGGTTCAGGCCCTGGCCGTGCGGTCGGTGGATGCCGCCGGGCGGGAACGGCGGCGCCTGACCCGCGATCTGGTGCTGGCGATCGGTGGCCGGCCGCGCATCCCCGACCCCTTCCGGCCGCTTGCGGGGGATGGGCGGGTGTTCCATTCCTCGACCTATCTGCGCCATCTGGACCGGCTGGCCGCCGCTGAACGGGCGGGGCGCGGTGCCGGTGCCGGTGCAGGGGCCGGGGTTGGTGTAGGGGGCGGCGCCGGGCAGGGCCGCGTGGCGGTGATCGGTGGCGGGCAGAGCGCCGCCGAGATCTTTTTCGATATACGCGACCGCTTCCCTGACCTTAGGGTTGACCTGATCCTGCGCGGCTCCGCGCTGAAACCCGCCGATGACAGCCCGTTCGTGAACGAGATCTTCAACCCGTCCTTCACCGATGTGATCTTCCGCCAGCCCGATGCCGAGCGTCAGGCGCTGCTTCAGGATTTCCGCAGCACCAATTATTCGGTGGTCGAGAGGCTGTTGCCGAATGCCCGCTACCCATGGTTTGACGCCGTCTGCTGACGGCTTGGGAGCTTGGCGGGGGTCTCGCGCGGT
>NZ_BMDZ01000014.1 GCF_014636235.1 Tistrella bauzanensis | reverse complement strand
CTCCGACGCAAGGTCGCCGCTTGGGACGACGACTTCCTCGCAAGCATCATCGCAGCTTAAAATTTTCACCCGATTCCCCTGCCATCATCACGACGAAACGCCGCCAGCCCATACCGGCCGACGGCGCTTCATCATCAGTCGTCCCGGCCGGAACCCGTGCCACAGCCAATGGCGGCTGGCGGAACCCCGCCGGCGGCACCATTGCGGCCGATCAGTCGATCAGCGCATTGTGCACTTCGGTCGGCAGCGCGACGGTCAGACCGTCCAGTTCTTCGGTGATGATGATCTGGCAGCCGAGACGCGAGGTCTTGGTCAGGCCCCAGGCGAGGTCGAGCATGTCTTCCTCTTCCTCGGCGGCCTCGGGCAAGCGTTCGAAATCCTCGGCCGCAACGATCACATGGCAGGTGGAGCAGGCCAGCGACCCCTCGCACGCGCCTTCGATGTCGATGCTGTTGCGGTGAGCGATCTCAAGGATCGAAAGGCCCACGGGCGCCTCGACCTCACGGCGGTTGCCGTCACGCTCGATAAAGGTGATCTTGGGCATGGCGTTTTTTCTCTCGTCCCTCGTGGCTGCCGCCCGGTCTCCCGGTCGCGGCGGCGCGCTCGCTCGCGTTTCTTGAACCGCATTCCGCGGTCGGGGGCAAGCGCGAACTCTCAAATCCCCCGCCACCGGCACCGTCCACTCCCCGTGGGAGATGGCAACGCCCATCGCCAATCAACTTATAGTCAATATCGGCGTAAGGATGCAACCGCAGCGGATATCCGGTACGACAAAGCGCGCCCAGGCCAGGGAGCGCGCTTTGCAGGCGGCGGACCAGCATCGAAGCCTGGCCGGCTGAGTGGAGGTCAGACGTGAAACGACTCGCCGCAGCCGCAGCGGCCCTTCTCGTTCGGATTCCGGAAGACGAAACCGGCCTGAAGCTTGTCCTCTTCCCAATCCATCTCCGAGCCGATCAGGAACAACACGGCCTTGGGCTCGATCAGGATGCGCACACCCTTGTCCTCGACCACCTCGTCGTGCTTATTCACCTGTTCGGCCATCTCCATGGTATAGGCAAGGCCGGAGCAGCCGGCGGTCTTCACGCCGACGCGGATCCCGACCACACCATCCTTGTCGGCCATCAGGCTGCGCAGCCGGTCGGCCGCCGCATCGGTAATGCTCATCGCCGCCATGGGCATGGGCAGGGTCTCCCCTCTGTGGCTTGCATGCGACGCTCGCGAACAAATCGGATACGTCATGGAACCGGCCGGTCGGTCGGCCCCCGATTTCCGGGCGACGTCGCGCTCGTCTTCTAACATAATCACTCGCCAGCCGGATGAAAGAGGCGATCCGTGCCGCCGCGGACGCTATTTCGCTGTCCGGATGAACAATACATCAGCCCGCTTTACGCTGCCCGTGACCACGAACCGTCCGCCGTTCCGTCAGACGGTTCGGCGGCGGGATTTCAACGAGCCAGGACCAGACCCGCATGATCGCTCAGCAGCCTTCTTCCGGCGCCCGTCGCCATTCCACGCTCCGCACGCACCGTCTGGCGATCCGTCATGTCCTGTCGGCCGTCGTCCTGCTCGCGGGCGCCGCTTTGTGCGGCGGCAATGCCCTGGCCCAGGGTGCCGGCGGCGGCATGCCGGTCGAAGCGGTCAAGGCGCGGGCCGAGCCCTTTGCCGAAACCATCATGGTCGCCGGCACACTGGAAGCGGTGCAATCGATTGACGTAGCGTCGGAAGTTGCCGGCAGGGTATCGGCGATTTCGGTCAAGGACGGCGCGCGGGTCACGGAAGGCGACGTGCTGTTCAAGCTCGACGACGCGATCGCGCGCGCCGAACTGGCCGAAGCCCGGGCCTCGATCGAAGCGAACCGCCGCAATGCCGAGCGTGCGCGCGATCTGGCCAGGCGCGGCGCCGGCACCGGTCGTGCACTCGACGAGGCGGTGGCGGCGCTCCAGTTGTCACAGGCCCAGGTTGCCTCGGCGCAGGTCCGGCTTGACAAAACCACCATCACGGCCCCGTTCAATGGCGTCGCCGGCTTCCGCGCCGTCGACCTTGGCGCCTATATCTCGGCGGGCCAGACCCTGACCACCCTCGACCGGCTGGACCCGATCCGGGTCGGCTTCCGGCTGCCGGAGCGCTTCGCCGGTGTGGTCAAGCCGGGCGAGACGGTCATCGTCGAAGTCGATGCCTTTCCGGCCGAACGCTTTACCGCCACCATCACCGCCATCGACCCCCGGCTCGATGCAGGCGGTCGCAGCCTTGCGATCCGCGCCGAGATCCCCAATGCCGATACCCGCCTGAAGCCTGGCATGTTCGCCCGTATCACCGCGGTCCTGAACGAGATCGGCAACGCGGTGATCATTCCCGAACAGGCGATCGTGCCCGATCGTAACGGGCCGTTCGTCTACAAGATCGTCGACGGCAAGGCCGTGCCGCAGCCGGTGACCATCGGCGCGCGGCGGGTGGGCGAGGTCGGCGTCACCAAGGGCCTTGCGGACGGCGACCTGGTGATCAGCGCCGGCCAGATCAAGATCGGCCCCGGTATGCCGGTGACGCCGCTGCCGGGCGGCTCCGATCCGTTCGCGCGCCAGGACGCCGCACCCGCGGCCGGCGCCACGCCGGCGGCACCGGCGGATGATGGTGCCACCCCGGCCAGCGGCAATGCCGCGGCCGGCGGCTGACGCGCAGACGAGGACGCACCCGTGAAGCTCTCAGATATCTGCATCCAGCGTCCGGTCTTTGCGACCGTGCTGAGTTTCGTCGTCCTGCTGCTGGGTCTGGTGGCCTATGACCGGTTGTCGGTGCGCGAATATCCCAATATCGACCCGCCGGTGGTGAATGTGGAAACCGTGTATCCGGGCGCCAGCGCTCAGATCATGGAAAGCCAGATCACCCAGGTGCTGGAAGACAGCCTGTCGGGCATCGAGGGAATCGACTACATCACCTCGGTCAGCCGTCAGCAGCAGAGCCAGATCACCCTGCGCTTCAAGCTCGACCGCGATCCCAGCGACGCGGCGGCCGATGTCCGCGACCGCGTGGCCCGGGTGCGTGGCCAGTTGCCCGACGAGATCGACGAGCCGATCATCGAGAAGGTCGAGGCCGATGCCCAGCCGATCATCTATCTGGCGTTCTCGTCCGACCGGCACTCACCGCTGGAACTGTCGGACTATGCCGACCGCTATGTGAAGGACCAGCTCCAGATCCTGACCGGCGTCTCGCAGGTGATGATCTTCGGCGAGCGGCGCTACTCCATGCGCATCGCCCTGGATCCCACCAGGGTTGCCGGCTATGGCCTGACCCTTCAGGAGATCGAGGCGGCACTGGCTGCCCAGAATGTCGAGATCCCCGCCGGCACGATCGAGAGCGCCGAGCGCGAATTCACTGTGCTGTCGGAAACCGATCTGGCACGCCCCGAACAGTTCAACAACATCGTGCTGGCCGAACGCATGGGCCATCAGGTGCTGTTGTCGGATGTGGGCCAGGCCTTCATCGGCGCCGAAAGCGAGGATTCCGCCGCCCGGTTCAACGGCCAGCCGGCGGTCGCGATGGGCGTGGTCAAGCAGGCGACGGCCAATCCGCTCGACGTGTCGGCTGCCGTCCGCGAGCGCATCCCGCTGATCGTCGACAACCTGCCCGAAGGCATGAAGGTCGACATTGCCTATGACAGCTCGATCTTCATTCAGGCATCGATCGACAACGTCTATTCCACCATCATCGAAGCCGTGGTGCTGGTGGTCGCGGTCATCTTCCTGTTCCTCAGGTCGTTCCGGGCCACCTTGGTGCCGCTGGTCACCATCCCGGTGTCGCTGATCGGCGCCTTCTTCATCATGTATATGCTGGGCTTCACCATCAACACGCTGACCCTGCTGTCGCTGGTGCTGGCCATCGGCCTGGTGGTCGACGATGCGATCGTGATGCTGGAGAACATCTTCCGCCACATCGAGGCCGGCATGTCGCCGATGCGGGCGGCCTTCAAGGGCAGTCGCGAGATCGCCTTCGCGGTGATCGCGATGACGATCACACTGGCGGCGGTGTATCTGCCGATCGCCTTCCAGACCGGCACCACCGGCCGGCTGTTCACCGAATTCGCCCTGACGCTGGCCGGTGCCGTGCTGATTTCAGGCTTCATCGCGCTGACCCTGACGCCGATGATGTGCGGCCTGCTGCTGAAGCACCAGACCAGCCACGGCCTGTTCTATCGCGTCATCGAAGGCGCGCTGAACGCGCTCACCCGCGGCTATCGCGCCACGTTGCGCGGCGCCCTGAAGGTGCGGCCGCTGATCCTGCTGATCGGGCTGGGCGTCGCCAGCGGCAGTTTCTTTCTGCTGAAAGCCTTGCCTGAGGAACTGGCGCCTTACGAGGATCAGGGATTCCTGATCGGCTTCCTGATCGGTCCTGAGGGTGCGACGCTCGACTATACGGAACGCTATGCCCGCGGGCTGGAAGGCATCTATGCCGGCATTCCGGAAACCGAGACCTATTTCGTGGTCGCGGGCTTCCCGCTGAAATCCCAGGGCATCAGCTTCGTGAAGCTGCAGACCTGGGATGAGCGAAGCCGCAGCGCCGCCGCGATCGCCGAATCGGTGGGGCCCGCCATGTTCGGTGGCCTGCCGGGCGTGCTCGCCTTCCCGATCCCGCCGGCGCCGCTCGGCCAGGCAATCGGTGAAAAGCCCGTCCAATTCGTGGTTCAGTCGTCGATGCCCTATCAGGAACTGGGGGAACTGGTCGACCGGATCGTCGCCAAGGCGCGCGAGAACCCCGGCCTTCAGAACATCGAGACCGACCTGAAGCTGAATCGTCCGCAGTTGTCGGTGTCGGTCGACCGCGCCAAGGCGGCCGATCTGGGCATCGGCGTCGATGTCATCGGCCGGACGCTGGAGACAGCCCTCGGCGGCCGCCAGATCACCCGCTTCAAGCTGGATGGCGATCAGTACGACGTGATCGTCCGCCTGGATGACCGCTATCGCGCGACCCCCTCCGACCTGACCAATATCTATGTCCGTTCTGCCAGCGGCGAGATGGTGCAACTGTCCAATCTGGTGACGGTGACGGAAACTGTGGCGCCGCAGGCGCTGAACCATTTCAATCAGTTGCGCGCGGTCACCCTCGACGCCAACCTCGCCCCCGGCTATGCGCTGGGCGAGGCCCTGGCCTATCTGAACGATATCGCGCGGGATGAGCTTGGCGGCCGCGCCACCACCGATCTGTCGGGCCAGAGCCGCGAATTCCGCGACAGCGCCTCCAGCCTTGTCGTCACCTTCGTGCTGGCGCTCGGCTTCATCTTCCTGGTGCTGGCGGCGCAGTTCGAAAGCTGGCGCGATCCGTTCATCATCATGCTGACCGTGCCCCTGTCGATCACCGGCGGCCTGCTGGCGCTGTATCTGTCGGGCGGCACCTTCAACATCTACAGTCAGGTCGGTGTGGTCACCCTGATCGGTCTGATCACCAAACATGGCATCCTGATCGTCGAATTCTCGAACCAGATCCGGCGCGAGGGATTGTCGCGCAGCGATGCGGTCGTCGAAGCCGCAGTCCAGCGCCTGCGGCCAATCCTGATGACCACCGGAGCGATGGTGCTGGGCACGGTGCCGCTGGCGCTCGCCACCGGCGCCGGTGCCGAATCCCGCCAGGATATCGGCTGGGTGATCGTGGGCGGCCTGCTGGTCGGCACTTTCTTCACCCTGTTCGTGATCCCGACCGTCTATACCTATATCAGCCGCCGCGACATGAAGCCGATCATCGATGCCCCAAGCGACGCCGACCTGGCCCGTGAAGGTGCGCAGGGTCATGTCCAGCATTGATCAGGGCCGAGGCCTGCCCGCCTCCGTCATCACCACACCCGTCATCGCCGCACCTGTTGTCGAGCTGGTCGTGATGGGCGTGGCCGGGATGGACGACGATGGCGAGGTGGCGCTGGCCGGCTGGCTGGACGACGAGGAGCGGGCACGGGCCGCCCGCTTCCACTTCGCCCGCCATCGTCGGATCTATATCGCCGCTCATGCCCTGCTCCGCGCATGGCTGGGCCGGCGGCTGGGGCTTGCGCCCACGGTCCTGCGCTTCACCGCCGGCGCGCGTGGCAAGCCCGATCTGGCGCCGTCGCAGATGCCGCTGACGCCCGACGGGCGCCCGGCGCTGCGCTTCAATCTGTCGCACACCGCGGGAATGGTCGCGATCGCCGTCACTGCCGACCCCGAAACCGCCGTGATCGATCTGGGCGTGGATGTCGAGGCGGCGGACCGGTTGGGCGATTATGACGCCCGCATCGCCCGTGGCTTCTTTGCCGAGGATGAGGCAGCAGCCCTTGAGGCGCTGCCGGATGCCGCCGACCGCGCCCGCCGTTTCCTGACCTTGTGGACGCTGAAGGAAAGCGTGATCAAGGCCACCGGTGCCGGGCTGTCACAGGCCTTGTCGGGCTTCAGTATCCGTTTTCCCGCCGGCTGGCCCGGCCCGGGCCTGCTGCCGGATATCGAGGCCCGCGACCCGCCGCTCGCCCAGGGCCTCGCCTGGCATCTGATGCATCAGGACTATGACGGCATGCATCTGGCAGCCGGCCTGCTCTGTCAGGCAACCCTGCCCCCACCGCACTGGCGGATCACGCCGATGACGCCGGCCCGGCTTCTGTCAGGGGCAACACCCTGAACGACCGGTCGAGCATGCCCCGGGCAATCTCATCGGCATCGCTCACCACCTCGACCGGGCCGTGGCGGCGCAGATAGGCGGCATGGTCGTCATCGCCCGCCCGCGCCACCACCGACAGTCCCGGATTGGCGGCCAGCGCCTGGGCAATCACCTGCCCCGCCTCGAAACTGCGCGAGATCATCACGAACAGCCGGCTGGCTCCGGCGATATTGGCAACAGCCAGGATGTCAGGTGTGGCGGCATTGCCGTGCACGGTCTCGATCCCCCGTCTTGCCAGATCGGCCGTGCGCCCCGGCAGATCCTCGATCACCAGATACGGCACGGCAGCGGCTTCCAGAGCGGCACAGACCCGCCGGCCGATCCGGCCATAGCCCACCACCACGGCATGGCCCGACAACCGGGTCGGGGCCGGCGGCAGGTCGCGGGCATCCTCGATGCTGCGCGGCGGCAGCACCGGCGCGGTCCGCGCAGTCCAGACGTCGATCGCCCGGAACAGCAGCGGGTTGATCAGGATCGACAGGATCGCGCCCGCCAGCACGACATCGCGCCCTTCGGGCGGCATCAGTCCTTCCGCCACGCCCAATGCCACCAGGATGAACGAAAACTCGCCGATCTGGGCCAGGCTGGCCGAAATCGTCAACGCGGTCACACGGCTGTGGCCGAAGGCCCGCACGATCAGATAGGCCGCGATCGACTTGCCGAACACGATGATCGCCAGTGCCCCCATCACCGGCACGGGATCGTCGACGATGATCGCCGGGTCGAACAGCATGCCGACCGAGACGAAGAACAACACGGCGAACGCGTCGCGCAGGGGCAGGGTCTCTTCCGCCGCGCGGTGGCTCAGCGTCGACTCGCTCAGCACCAGCCCGGCAAAAAACGCCCCCAGCGCGAATGAGGCGCCGAACAGTTCCGATGCCGCATAGGCAACGCCCAGCGCCAGGGCCAGCACGCACAGCCGGAACAGTTCGCGCGATCCCGAATGGGCGATCTGATGCAGGATCCATGGCACGATCCGTCGCCCCGCCAGCAGCATGACCGCGACGAACACGGCAACCTTGCCGAGCGTTACCGCCACCGTCGCCACCAGATCCGCCAGAGGCAGGCCTGCCCCGCCACGACCTTCGGAAAGCAGGCCGGCAAAGGCCGGCAGCAGCACCAGCACCAGCACCATCGCCAGATCCTCGACGATCAGCCAGCCGACGGCGATCCGGCCACGCTCGGTCTCGACCAGCCGGCGATCCTGAAGCGCGCGCAGCAGCACAACCGTGCTTGCCACCGACAAGGCCAGCCCGAAGATGAGACCGGCACCGATGCCCCAGTCAAGCGCCACGGCAAGTCCCAGTCCCATCACGGTTGCCAGCCCCATCTGCGCGATGGCACCGGGCAAGGCGATCGCCCGCACCGCCAGCAGATCCTTGACCGAAAAATGCAGCCCGACGCCGAACATCAGCAGGATCACGCCGATCTCCGCCAGTTGCGGCACCAGAGTGGTGTCGGCGACATAGCCCGGCGTTGCCGGCCCGATCACAACCCCCGCCAGCAGATACCCGACCAGCGGCGACACCCGCAGCCGATGGGCAATGGCGCCCAGGATGAAGGCAAGGCCGATGCCGGCAACGATGGTGGTGATCAGCGGCAGATCATGGGGCATACGGCGCGCGCGCTCCGGTCAACGGGGTCGATGTGCTATGGACGGGTGTCGCTGTGACTGTTCGACAGGGCCGCCCCCTCGCCCACAGGATACACCGACACCGCAACCGTCGGGTGACAGACCGACAGTGCTGCGGTATAGCGTGGCCAGACACAGCGCATAGAGGGAGCGACAGATCATGCACGCAACCGCCAATCGTTGGGTGCAGCCAGCCGGCCAGCGCTGGCTGACCGGACCCGCGGGCCGGGATCTGGCGCGCTGGCGGCTGATCTGCATTCCCCATGCCGGCGGCGGCGCGTCGAGCTTCCGCCCCTGGGATGCCCTGACCGGCGGCGATGTCGAATTGCTGGTGGCACAGCTGCCTGGACGCGAAAGCCGGTTTCGTGAACCGGCGCTCGATCGGGTCCAGCCTGTGGTCGCCGCACTCGCCGATGCGATCGCCCTTCTGGCCCCGAAGCCAACGGTGCTGTTCGGTCACAGCATGGGGGCGATGCTGGCCTATGAACTGGCGCGCCGGCTGATCCAGACCGCGCCGTCACAGGGCCCGCGCCTGCTTGCCGTATCCGGACGCACGCCGCCCGGCAGCCGCAGCACGCTGAAAGATCTGCTGGGCATGGATGATAACGATTTCGCCCGGGCACTGTCGGAACGCTATGACGGCATTCCGGCGGCACTGATGGCCGATCCGGCGCTGATGGCCGTGTTCCTGCCCACACTCCGGGCCGATTTCCGGATGGTCGCCGAATACGAACCCAAGCCGGCCGAACTGTCGGCCCTGCCCTGCCCGATCCTGGCGATGGGCGGCATCGACGACAGGCATGCCGCGCCGGAAACGCTTGCCGGCTGGCAGGGCTTCACCACCGCTCGCTTCGACAGCGCCATATTCCCGGGCGGACATTTCTATCTGGGCAGTGATCCGGCTGCGGTGGTGGCCCGCCTGATGGCGGGCCTGCCCGACGACCTCGGCTGATCAGCCGCCGCTGCCGGCGACACCGGCAGCGCCGGTCCGTGGTGCGGTTTCCGGAACCACGCCATAAGCACCGAAGCCCTGCTGGCCATTGCCGCCGGCAAGCTCGCCGCCCTCGGACCAGCCCAGCCAGCGTGCCACCTGATCGATCGTGATCGGCTGACCGGGCAGCATGCTGCGGCCCATCTGGCCCGATGGCGGCTGCTGGGTGCCGGCCGCACCATAGGCCGGCTGGCCATAGCCGGGCTGCGCCTGGCCATGTTCGGCATAGCCCGGCGGCATCATGCCGCCGCCTGCAGCACTGGTGCCGGGCTGACCGGCCATGGCCGCGGCCGCCATGCCCGGCTGGGTCATCATGCCGTTGTTTCTGGTCTGCGGATAGGCGGCCTCCGGCACGAAGCCATGGGCGGCGGCGGCTGATGGCGTCAGCATCGTGCCGCGCTGGGGATTGGCTGCCGCGGCCGCGGGCACGCGCCCCTCGACGACCGCTTCGCTCTCGCCCGTGTCCATGCGCCCGCCATAGGTGCGTGGACCGGCACCGTCACCACCCGATGGCGGGCCGGCGGTACCGGCCGTGTCGGTGGTCACGCCGGCCGCATCGGCGGCATCATGGCCGTTGATGCCGGTGCCCAGCGGGTCGATGGCAACCGTGCCCACATTGTTGTCGCCGGCAATCAGCGGATTGCTGGCGCGATCGCGTTCCAGCGTCGATACCGCCTGCGATCCACCACTGTCGATCCCGCCCAGAATCAGCGGCATGCCGCCACTGTCCTTGTTGCCGATGATCACCATCTTGCCGTTGCGCGACTGGGCCAACTGAACGGTGGCATTGATGCCGAGCCAGGTCAGGTAATCCGGGATCTGGGCATCGCCCACCTGATCGAACAGCATCCGGATGCCTTCGCCTTCGATCCGCTTGCGCTCGGCTTCCTTCTGCTCGCTGGCCAGACGGAAATCATATTCCAACTGCCGTTGATACTGTTCGACCTTGCGCTCGATCGCCTGCGCCACCCGATCGGGCAGGTGAATGGCCTTGATCAGAACATCCTCCAGCTCGATCAGATCGACGCCCTCGGCGCTATAGGAACTGCCCCGCAGGAAGTTGGTCTTCACGCCCTCATAGATCTCGGTCTGTACGATGGTGCGCAGGTTCGAATAGAAATCCTCGGCGGTGTACTGCGAAATCCGCGCACGGGTGACCGACCCGACCTCGGGGATGATGATCTTATACAGGTAATCCGGGCCGACATTCTTGTGCAGGATGCCGACATACTTCTCGTCCAGCCGAAAGCGGAACGAAATCGTGGTGCCGACGGTCAGGCCGTCGGCGGTGATGGCATCATAGGTCTGGGTCACGGTCTGAAAACGGACGTCATAGATTTCCAGACGGTCCCAGGGCCAGATGAACTGCAGGCCCTCGCCGCGGGTCTCGTCGACATTCGTGCCGCCGAACCGGTACCAGACCACGCCGGCATGGCCCGCCGGCACGGTGATGAAGACCATTGGCCACAGCAGGATGATCGCCGCCAGCAACACCAGCGTGGTGATGGTGATCGACCATATATGGCGCCAGAACCAGGCGCCGATCCGGCCGAAGAACCCCGGCTCGTCGCTGCCCGCCATATCCGCGACCGTCATTCCACATCCTCCCCGCCCGTGGCGGCTTCGCGTTCGACGATCGCCACGACCCGGCCCTCTTCCATCGCGATGCGGCGGTCGGCCACGTCGAAATAGCGGTCGTCATGGGTGATGGCGATCACCGTTTTGCCGCGCGCCTTCAACAGCGGCAGCAATTCCCGATAAAACTTGCGCCGGAACTGGGGATCCTGATCGGCCGCCCATTCATCCAGCACCAGGATCGGCCTGTCCTCGATCATCGACACCATCAATGCCAGGCGTTTACGCTGGCCACTCGACAGGTCGATCGTGTCGAACACGTCCTTGTCCAGGGCCACTTTGCCGCCCATTTCCATCAGCGTCACCAACGCCTGGAACTCCTCGGCCGAGGGGGGCGTGATGCCATAGAGCCGCCGGAACAGGTGGTAATCGGCATAGATGACCGAAAACAGCGAGCGATAGCTGTCATAGAAATGGCGGTCGACCACCTGCCCGTTCAGCCGCAACATGCCTCGGTCGGGGTAGTACAGGCCCACCAGCAGCCGCACCAGGGTCGATTTGCCTGAGCCATTGCCGCCGGTGATGAAGATCGTCTCGCCCTGGCGCACCGTCAGATCGAACGGCCCCACCCCGAATGCCACGCCGCCCACCGGGGCATAGGCGAAGGTGATGCCGTCGAAACGGATCTCGTCGAACTGCGTCAGGGGCGTCACGGCGGTCGTGGTGGCGGTCGCGGATGCCGCCGCGATTTCCCGCAGCATCCGGTCCATGCGCGACAGGTTGTCGGCGGCGGCATTGGCCATGGCCAGAACCGGCACCGCCTGGATCACCATGCCCAGCGGCCCCACGATGAACAGGATCGCCGTGGCGGTCTGCACCACCGCCTCGGGTTTTGTATCGCCGATGCTGGGCACCAGAAACACCACGACGCCCAGCAACAGGAAGATCATCGTCTGGCCGAAGACGAACTCGTTGCCTGATTTGACCTGAAGATCGGCCTTGGCATCACGGGCCAGTTCCGAGACCACAACCATATCTTCAAGAAGCGCATCACGACGCGCCGCGGAAAGCTTGACCTCTTTGAAGCCGTCAAGCACATCGCGCATGCTCTGGAAGACAAGGTTCTCCTTGCCCATCGCCATCGGATATTTGTTGCGCAGATCGATCAGCCGCCGGACGACCAGAAACACCGCGATGGCGATGAAGCCGGTGCTCAACCAGAAGGCCGTGCGGTCGGTGATCAGGATATAGATCATCGCCAGCGCGATCAGGATCACCGACTGGGCGGCGATCACCAGAATGTTCGCGGCCTGTGAAATCGTCTGGGTGTCGCGGATCAGGCCGGCCAGAATATTGCTGCGGCCGATCTGTTCCAGTGGCAGCAGATCCGACCGGGCGACGGTCTCGATCAGGCCGCGACGCAGACGGTGAATGATCTCCTCGACCTCGATCGCCGTGATCTGCATCATCCGACGCTGGCTGAGGATATAGATCGCCACCACGATGCCGAACAACGCCACCGTCCGCAGGTCGACCTTCTCGTCGGCAAGACTGGATGAGGTGTTGATGATCGCCATCACCAGGGCGTTGCTCACACCGGCAAGGGCCGCGATGACCAGCATGGTCATCGGCTTGGTCGTCATCTCGCGGCGGATGAGATCGATCAGGGGCATCGTCACCGGGCGGTCTCGGTCTTCTGGTCGATAAAACGGGAAATGCATGCCGACGGATGGCCGACGACGGGGCCACCGCATGGAACGGCACGGGCAAGGTTCGCCAGACAGGCAGACATCACCATCAGCGGCGCTTGGTCTTCGCCGGCCGCGGCGGCAGTGCGGGCTCACGCGGACGTGTGACGTACAATATCAGCAGCATCACGAACGGCGTGATCAGCAACGACAGCAGGAACGAGACCACGAAACCGGGCTTCCGGCCGATGGAGCACAGCCCGACCATGATCGACATGACGACATAAATGGTCGGCAGGACCAGACCGATGGCAGACGACATGAAGCGGTGCCCTCCCGGGGCATCAGGTGTCAGTGGATCAGAATGGCGGCGGAACGTGAACGAACGCCATCCGGCGCGCCCCTGAGGTCGCGTCGGATGGCTTCATCGTCTCCGCAACCGGAACGCCTGTTCAGGCGGTCTTGGTCGAGGTCTTGGTGGTCGTGGTGGTGTCGCCGGTCTTCGTGGTCTCGGTCGTCGGGACCTCGGTGCCTGCCGCCTCGGCCTTTGCAGCCTCGGCCGTCGCCGGAGCATTGGCCTTGGCAGCCTCGAACTCGGCCTTGAAATGCTCGCGCATCTCTTCGGGCTTGAAGTTCAGCAGCGTGCCGCCGGTCTCGAAATGCTGCATGAACACCCGGCCGACCGCATAGGTGACCGCATAACCCACGACAGGGGTGACAACCAGACCCACCAGGGTGCCGACCACCGGGATCGACTTGACCAGGCTGCCGACCGAACCGACCACGCCCATCGCGGCGCCGCCGGGGACGACGGTGCTGACCAGCGAGCCGACGACCGCCTTGGCGCGGTTCTCGCTGAACGGAATGTCATACAGCTTCGACAGGTGATAGATCATCTTCACCTGAACGCCGGTCATCAGCGCCATGTCGAGGACCGGGAACGGCAGCAGGCCGGCGCCGGCCGACCACAGCGAGAAGCGCTTGACCAGCGCACGGGCGTCATCGGCCCGCACGGCCGGATCGGTGGCCGGATCAGCGGCCGGATCAATGGTGTCGACGGGCTCGGCCGTCATTTCGGCAGCAGTGGTCATCGATCTTGTCCTCATTCTGGGGCCCGGACTCTGCCGGGAGCGGTCATGGGGTCGGAAGGAAAAACCGTCAGGTGGCCCGTCATGGGTGGTCGCCGCCACCGCTGCCGGATTGCCGGCAACCAGTGCACCGAAAGCCCATGCAGAGCGTGCCATCCTTCCGGGGAAACGCCAATGGAATTCCCGGTGGTGACGGGCGGGTCCGCTGGCGAAACATGTGACGGCATCATGGCTGTGGCGCATCCTTCAGCCGCTGATGAAGCAGGGCGTCGGGTGGTGGCGGCTCGACCAGCGGCCGCCTCACCTTCCGCGACAAGAGTGTATAGACGGCCGGAATGACGAACAGTGACACGATGGTGCCGAATGTCATACCGCCGACGATCACCCAGCCCAGCTGCGTGCGGCCGCCGGCGCCGGCACCGGTGGCGATCGCCAGCGGCACGGCACCCAGCACCGTGGCGATCGTGGTCATGATGATCGGACGCAGGCGCGTGGTTGCCGCCTCCACCACCGCCTCGGTCCGGTCACGGCCGGCATCGCGCAGCTGGTTGGCGAATTCGGTGATCAGGATGCCGTGTTTGGCGATCAGTCCGATCAGGGTGACGAAGCCGATGAAGCTGTAGATGTTCAGCCCGCCGCCGGTTTCGGCCAGCGTGACGATGGCGCCCGCCACCGCCAGCGGCGCCACCGCCAGCACGATCGCCGGGTCGCGAAAGCTTTCGAACTGCGCGCTCAGCATGAAATAGATGAACACCAGCGCCAGCAGCAGCACCGTGCCCGCCGATCCGCTCTCGGCCCCGGCTTTGGCGGCATCACCGCCCAGCACCGGCTTCATGCCCGGATCCAGCGCCTGTGTGGTCAGGGGCAGCAGCGCCGCGAAGGCCTCGGCCGCCGTATGGCCGGGGGCGACGCCGGCCGTGAAGGTGGCGGACCGAAGCCCGTCGGTATGCTCCAGCATGTCGGCGCCGACGCCGCGCGTCACCTGCACGAAGTCGCGCAGCGGCAGCGGGTCGGCACTTTTGCCACGGACTTCCAGGGTGTTGATCGTGTCGATCGATCCGCGCCATTCCGGCGGCAGGTCGATGATCACCTTGTACAGCTCACCACGGTTCGAGAAGGTCGAGACCGGATTGCCACCCAGCGCCGCCTGCAGCGTATCGCCCAGAGCCGTTGCGGTCACACCCTGTTCTCCGGCGCCATCGCGATCCAGCGTCACCCGCAGTTCGGGCCGTTCAAGCTGCAGGCTGGATGCCGGGTCGGCGATCGACGGCACGGCGCGCGCCCGTTCCACCAGCCGGTCCATCGCCGCCGCCAGATCCTGATAGTCGCCGGTGGTCGTGATCATCAGCTGGATCGGACGCGAACTGCCGCCGCCGCCAAGCGGGCTCACCTGCAACACATTGACCCGCAGACCGGGCAGCGCCGCGAGCTGTGGTTTCAGCGCGTCACCGATTTCCAATGCGCTGCGCTGGCGCTGGTCCCATGGCTTCAACAGCAGATAGGCATTGGCCTTCGACGGGCTGGGGCTGCCAAGCAATGTCAGCGCGCCGGTCGCTTCGGGCACGCCGCGCAGGATGGTTTCCAGCCCGGCCACCTGATCTTCAAGATGAGACAGGGTCGATGTGCCGCGCGCCTCGATGTCGAACAGGATATAGCCCTGATCCTCGGTCGGCGCGAAGGCGAAACCCAGCCGGCCGGCCTGACCATAGCCGAACACCAATGCGCCGACGACCGCCAGAACGATGATCCAGCGATGGTGCAGCAGCCAGCCCAGCAGCCGGCCATAGGCCACGGCCACCCGCTCGCTCAACCGTTCCACCCGCCGGGCATAGCCGCGCTCCGATCGGGTGCCGATCAGGCGCGCGCACATCATTGGCGACAATGTCCGGGCGATGAAGCCCGAAACCAGCACGGCACCCGCCAGCGTGAAGGCGAATTCCCGGAACAGCATACCGATCTGGCCGCCGACCAGCCCGATCGGCGCGAACACCGCCGCCAGCGTCAGGGTGGTCGCGATCACGGCGAAGCCGATCTCGCGGCTGCCAAGGAAAGAGGCCGTGAACGGGTCCAGCCCGTCATCGACATGGCGCTGAACATTCTCGATCTCGACGATGGCATCGTCGACCACCAGTCCGATCGCCAGCACCACCGCCATCAGGGTCAGGGTGTTGATGCTGAAATCCAGCGCCGCCATCATCCCCAGCGTGCCCAGCAGCGACAGCGGAATGGTGACCAGCGCAATCGCACTGGAGCGCAGCGAGCCCAGAAACAACACCACCACGCCCAGCACCAGCCCGACGGCAATGATGATCGTCTCGAACACCTCATGGACCGATGCCTCGATATAAACAGTGCTGTCGAAGGCGATGGTCAGGTGGAAGCCGCCCGGCAGGCCGGCTTCCAGGGCCGGAAGCTCTGCCTTGACCAGCTTGGCGATGTCGAGCGGATTGGCGGTGCTCTGCGGCACGATGCCGATGGCGACCACGTCCTGGCCGTCGAAACGGATGGCATTGTCGAGCGATTCCGGCCCGACCTCGACCCGCCCGATATCCGACACCCGCACCAGATAGCCCGGCTCCGGCCGCACCACCAGCCGCTCGAATTCAGCCGCCGTTGCCAAAGCGCCTTCGACCACCACATCGGTACGGTCGGTGCGGGTGCGGATCTCGCCGCCCGGCACGTCGGCGTTCTGCGCCACCACGGCCGCCCGCACATCGCCGATCGTGAGGCCATAGGAGGCTAGCCGGATCGGATCGAGCACCAGCCGGATGGCATAGCGCCGCTCGCCGAGCAGCAGTGCCTGGGCCACCCCCTCCAGCGCCGAAATCCGCGGCAGCAACAGCCGGTTGGCGGTATCGCTGATCTCCAGCGCGTCATGCGTCTGGCTGGCCACCGTCACGAACATGATCGGCTGGGCGTCCAGGCTCTGCTGAGCCACCACCGGCGCCCGCGCCGCCGGCGGCAGGCTGTCGGTCAGCGGCGC
The DNA here is from genome assembly GCF_014636235.1 of Tistrella bauzanensis. Taxonomy (NCBI): domain Bacteria; kingdom Pseudomonadati; phylum Pseudomonadota; class Alphaproteobacteria; order Geminicoccales; family Geminicoccaceae; genus Tistrella; species Tistrella bauzanensis. The sequence goes on along the minus strand of NZ_BMDZ01000014.1, from coordinate 74,768 downwards.
CACCTTGTTGCGGACCTCATTGGCCAGCAACAGCCCGTCCAGGCCCAGCCGGAACTGGATCTGGACCAGCGACATGCCGGCACGGCTCTGCGACGTGATCTGCTGCACCCCGGGCACACCCGACACCGCCTGCTCGATCGGCGTGGTCAACTGGCGTTCCACCTGTTCGGCGGCGGCACCCGGATAGACCGTGGTGATGGTGACATAGGGGAAGTCCATCGCCGGCAACTGCCGGATCGACAGATGGTCGAGCGCATAGATCCCGAGCAATGCCAGGATCAGATTGATGACGATGGCAAAGACCGGCCGCTGGATACACAGGTCCGAGATCAGCATCAGCCGGCCCCACCGCTTGCCGGTGCCGCTGCGGGCGTGGATGCCGGCGCGGGTGTCGACGCCGGAGTGGGCGTGGATGCCGGCACGATGGCCACCCGCATGCCGTCCTCGACCTTGAACTGCCCGGTGCTGACCACCGCCGTGCCCTCGTCGAGCCCCGAGACCACCTCGACCAGGCCATCGGTGCCGTCGGCGCCGATCGTCACCGCACGCCTGACCGCGCGGCCGGTGTCACGGCCGGATGCATCCGGCTCGACCACGAAGACATAATCGCCCGACAGCGACGACTGCACCGCCGGCCGCGGCACCAGTATGGCGCCGGTCCTGCGCCCGAGTTCCAGCGACACATTGACGAACAGGCCCGGATAGACCGCCCGTCCAGCGACATCGGCGGGCGTCAACCCGGCACGCAGCAGCACACTGCGGCTGTCGGCCTCCACCGATGGGTCGACCAGTGTCACCTTGCCGTCGATCGGTCGGGTGCCCAGGCTTTCGGCGGTGATCGTCACCGGCTGACCCACCGACAGCCGGGGCAGCAGCCGTTCCGAGAGGCGAAAGGTCACCCGCAATTGTGAATGATCGGCAACCGTCACCGCTTCCTCGCCGGGTGCCAGAAAGCTGCCGACCTCGACCTTGCGGGTCATGGTCACGCCGTCGATCGGTGCCCGCAGGGTCAGCAGGTCGAGCTGGGTCTGCTTCACCGCCAGAGACGCCTGCGAGGCGGCAAGCGCCGCCCGGGACCGGTCGATATCGGCGTGCGATTTAGTGCCACGTCGCCCCAGTTCTGAATCACGTTTCAGAGTCTCGCGATCCAGGTGTGCCGCCGCCTGGGCGCTCGCCAGTTCCGAGCGGGCCACCCGGTCGTCCAGCCGCACCAGCGGCTGGACGGCGGTGACGCGCCCGCCTTCCTGGAACAACACCTCGGTCACATGACCGCCGGATTGCGGTGACAGCACGATCATAGCGCGCGGCTCGATGGTGCCGAAGGTGGTCAGGCTGTCGATCGCCGTACCGCGCACCGCCCTGGTCACCGACACCGTCACCGCCGGTGCATCCGCAGCACTGGAACTGGCGCTGGCAGGGCCGGAGCCCTCCTGCGCCGCCGTCGACGTCTGACCTGGCGTGGATGGAGAGGACGCAGCCGTCGGCGACATGTTTTCCGCCAGCATCTGCGGCAACATGCCCGACTGCCAGCCCCAGATCCCCGCGGCCACGATGCCCATGACCACCAGCACCGCAAGCCAACGCCAAAGCCTCATCCCGATCCCCCTGTGGCATGCCCTTCGGCTGCCGGTGCATGATACCGCGTCAGGTTACCGATGCCGGTCGCGGCCTATGGGAAGGTGACATGGCGTGCAAAGGCTGTCCACCGCAACAGTCACCTTTAAACAACCCTAACGGCAATACGCGGTGGATTTTTCCCGGCACTTCCGTTAGGGACACAAGGCAGTACGGACGTGATCGCCGCTCCCTTCCCACCCTGTCTATAACATCGCCCCCCCGACCGCATCACATCAACATCTGGCATATAAACGCCCGTCGATACCGTCCCCCGTAGTCTGGTTGCAGATCGCACCCGACAACGCCTATGATCCAGCAGTCAGTCAACGGGTAACGATTTTGTCATGTCTTTTCGAACTCTGATTGCTCATCAAAATATCTGGCTGGATGAACGACTGAATACCGGTCGCGGCTCGTATCATATCGGTGGTCATGTTGAAATCGCCGGGCATATTGACCACGATGCCTTCAAGTCGGCGCTGAATGGGCTGCTCGATCGCCATAGCAGTCTTCAGTTGTGCGCGTCACATATTTTCACGCGCAAATTGCCACAGTTTTATATATCAACAGATGTCTCATGGTCACTCGGTTGGCGTGACTTTTCCGGTACATCAAATCCTGATCTCGCGGCCCATGAGCATATGCAGGCATGGTTCAGGGAGCCGTTTCCGGATGACGCGCCGCTGTTTCGCTGGGCGCTGATCCGGCTGGCACCGGATCGCCATCTCTGGTTCAAGGCCTATCATCATCTTCTGGTCGACGGTGCCGCGATCTCGCTGATCGTCCAGGATGCCGCCCGCGCCTATACCGCCATCATCGAAGGCCGCGAGCCGCAATCGACCGGCAGCGACGCCGGCGCCCTGCCCGATCCGCTGACCGGAGACGAGGCGGCGGCCGAGCGCTACTGGACAGACGCGCTCGATCCGGCCCCGGCCGCATTGGTGGTGCCGCCACCGCTGCCTGATCTGGCGGCGCCGGCCCCCGGACGCCGGCTGACGATCACCCTTGCCCGTGACCGGTTCAACGCGCTGGACGGGATCGCCCGCACCGCCGGCATCGGCCCGGCGCCGCTGATCACCACTGTCTTCGCGGCTGCCCTGCTGCGGGTGACCGGCGCCGGGGCGCTGGTTGCCGGCCTGCCGGTCGCCAACCGCCCGAGCCCCGCCCACAAGGCGGCCATCGGGCTGTTCGCCACCCTTCAACCGGCGATCCTGTCGATCGCCGGCGCCGACCGGCCGCTTGCCACCGCCACCGCCTTCAGCCGGCAGTTGCGGGCCGGCTATCGGCATCGGCGGCTGCCACTGGCGGCACAGGCGGCGGTGCTCGCCCGCTCCCGCGGTCGCCATGCCCCGGCATTCGACCTGACCCTGTCGTTCGAGCGTCACGACTATGACGCCCGCTTCGGCACCGCCGCCTCGCGCGCAATCACCTTGTCGACGGGTCGCGAGCCGCATCCGCTGGCGGTGTTCGTGCGGGATTATCACGATGACGCCCCGGTGGTGATCGACATCGACTGGCGCAGCGATGCCCATTCGGCGGCTGACATCGCCGAATGTGCCCGCCGGTTCCAGCTGCTCGTTGCCCGGCTGATCGCCACGCCGGATGCGACACTCGACCAGATCGACCGCCCCGATGCCGCCGACGGGTCCACAATGCCGGCAGCCATCGCCGGTGCGCTGCCCGACAACGCGGCCGGCCCGCCGCTCGCCGATGCGGTCCTTGCCGCCGCCGGACGCACACCCGACGCCACCGCGGTCGTCGAGGTCGAAACCGGCCGGAGCCTCAGCTATCGCGATCTGGCCGGCCGCGCCCGCCGCCGCGCCACCGCCCTGGCTACGGCCGGCATCGGTCCGGAAGCCCTGGTCGGCCTCGCCCATCCGCGTGGCATCGAGCTGGTGGTATCGATGCTGGCCGTCGTGCTGGCCGGCGGGGCCTGGATGCCGCTCGATCCCGACCAGCCGCCGGCACGACAGGCGGCGGTGCTCGCCAGCGCCAAGCCGGTGCTGATCCTGGACGACACCACAGCGGGGGCGCTCGACAGCACCGTCGGCGCCGATGCCGGGGCCGGTCTCGTCCAGCATCTCCTGCACCCCCAACAGCTGGCCTATCTGCTGCACACCTCGGGCTCGACCGGCCGGCCGAAGCCGGTTGCGATCCCGCATCAGGCACTTGCCGCCCATATGGCCTGGATGCAGCGGGCCTTCCCGCTGGGGCCGGGTGACGTCGTCCTCCACAAAACCCCATCCGGATTCGATGCCTCGATCTGGGAGGTCTGGGCGCCGCTGATGGCAGGCGCGCGGCTGGTGCTGGCGCCCACGGGCAGCCATCGCGACCCGGATGCGCTCGGCCGCGCGCTCACCTCCCACGCCGTCACCACGCTTCAGGTGACGCCCACCTTGCTCGACGCCCTGATCCGTAGTGGCGGGCTCGACGGCGGCCATCATCTCACCCGGCTGTTCGTCGGCGGCGAGGCACTGGCCATGACCACGATCGCCGCCGCGCGGACGGTGCTGCCGGATGCCTGCGCGATCATCAATCTGTATGGCCCCACCGAATGCTGCATCGACGCCGCATCATGGACGGCAGGCCCGCCCCTGCCTGCGCCGCTGCCATCGATCCCGACGGTGGCGCCGCTTGGCCAGCCGGTCGACGGGGCCAGCCTGGCCGTGCTCGACGACACCGGCCAGCCGGTCGCCATCGGCGTCGTCGGTGAACTGGCGATCGGCGGCACCGGTGTCGGGCGTGGCTATCCGGGCGATCCGGCCCGCACCGCCAATACCTTCCGTCCCGATCCCGATGCCGCCCGCCCCGGCGCGCGCCGCTATCTGACCGGCGACCGGGTACGGCTGGATGCGGCGGGCCGTCTGTTGCCGCTCGGCCGCCTGGATGATCAGATCAAGCTTCACGGCCAGCGGATCGAGCCCGCCGAAATCGAGGCCGCTCTCACCAGCCACCCGGCGATCCTGCGGGCCGGTGTCGCCCTGGCCCGGCTGGCCGATGGCAGCGTCCGGCTGGGCGCGCACCTGGTGCCGGCCCCGGGCGAGGTTCTGCCGGATATGGCCGGGCTGCGCCGTCATCTGCAGGCGATCCTGCCGGTGAACATGCACCCGACCCATATCAGCACCGCCGCCGACCTGCCGCTGACGGCATCCGGCAAGCTCGACCGCCGGGCGCTTGCCGCCGATGCCATCATGATGCCGGCAGCCGAGGGGGAAGCCGGCGCCGGCATCGTCGACCCGATCATGCAGGGCATCGCCACGATCTGGGCCGAGGTGCTGGCCAGTGCCCACCCCGCATCCCATGATGTCCGCCCCGGCCCGCAGGATGATTTCTTCGCCCTGGGGGGCCATTCCCTGAAAGCGATGCAGGTTGCAACCCGTCTGCGGGCGGTGTTCGAGGTCGAGATCGGGATGGAGGATCTGTTCGATCATCCCCGCCTCGTCCAGTTGGCGGCCCGGGTGACCGCCCTGCGCCGCCATGGCACCGCCCTGCCGCCTCCCCCCCTGATCCGGGCCATGCTGCCCGACGGCACGCCCCGGCCGCTGTCCTTTGCCCAGGAGCGGATCTGGTTCCTGGCACAGTGGCCCGACGGCGCCGTGGCCTATAACATGGCCATGGCCGTGCGGATCGACGGGCCGTTGCGGCTCGATGCCCTCAACCACGCCGTGGCCGGTGTGATCGCCCGCCATCCGATGCTGCGCAGCCGGATCGCCACTATAGACGGCGATCCCGTCCAGATCGTCGAGGCGGCGGCCAGCCTGCCGATAGCGGTGCCGGTCGAGGATCTGTCGGCCCTGCCCGACACGGCACAGGCGCAGGTGATCGCAGACCGGTCGGCGCGCGATGCGGCGAGCCCCTTCGATCTGGCGACCGCGCCGCTGATCCGCCTTGCCCTGCTCCGGCTTGGCGCGGATGCCCATATCCTGCTGATCAATCTGCACCACATCGCCGGCGATGGCTGGTCGGGCCAGATCATCCTTGAAGACCTGGCGGCGCTCTATGACGGCGGAACGTTGCCGCCGCCGCCATCGCTCACCTATGCCGATGTCGCCGCATGGCAGCGCCTGCGCCTGACCGACGCCGAAATCGACCGCCAGCTCGGCTTCTGGCACGACGTATTGACGGCGGTGCCGGTGCTGGACCTGCCGACCGACCGGCCGCGCCCGCCGGTGGTGTCGTCGGATGGCGACAGCCTCGTTCACCTCGTGGCGCCGGCCACCGCCGACCAGTTGCGGCGGTTGGCGGTGCATGCCAGCTGCACGCCGTTCATGGTCATCCTGGCCCTGTTCGCGGCGCTGCTGGGCCGCATGGCCGGGCAATCCGACATCGTCATCGGCACGCCGGTCACCAATCGTCCCGATCCCGACATCGAGCCGCTGGTCGGCTTCTTCACCAACACGCTGCCGATCCGGCTGCGGCTGGATGGCGACCCGGCGATGGTCGAGCTGCTGACCCGGGCACGGCGAGCCAGCCTCGCCGCCTTCGATCATCCGGATGTGCCGTTCGAACGTCTGGTCGATGCCTTCGCGCCCGAACGCCGGCTCAGCCACACGCCCTTGTTCCAGGTGATGCTGGCCTGGCAGATGGCGGGCGCGTCGCGGCTCGATCTTGCCGGCGTGCAACTCACCCGCATGGCCCCCGTCTTCACTGCCGCCAAATTCGATCTGATGCTGTCGGTCGAAGATCTGGGCGGCAGCATGATCTGGCGGTTCGATTATCGCACCCAGCTATTCGATGCCGCCACCATCGCCTTGATCGCCGATCAGCTGGATGCTCTTGCCCGCCATGCCGCCGGCACGCCCGATGCGCGCCTGTCGGCGCTGGTCGCCGGTCTGGCCGATGGCGATGGCGCCCCCGCGCGACCGGCATGGGTTACCACCCCTGATCCGGCCGCGGAGCCCGCAGGCATCGCCGCCGCCGTGCTCGACGCCGCCGGCCGCGATCCGGATGCCGCAGCGGTCGTCGATGCCACCAGCGGCGAGACGCTGCGCTATGCCGGGCTGGTCGCCCGTGCCGGCCGGCGCGCCGCAGCTCTGGTCCGGGCCGGTGCCGGCCCCGAGGCGGTCATCGCCCTTGCCCATCCACGCGGCATCGAGCTTGTGGTCTCGATGCTGGCGGTGGTGATGACGGGCGCGGCATGGCTGGCGCTCGATCCCGATGAACCCGAAGCCCGGTTGCGGCAGATCCGCGATCAGGCAGCACCTGCGCTGATCCTGGATGACGACAGCGTCCGCGCGCTCGATGCGGGTGCCGGTGGCGAGATGATGCCGGCGCCGCGGCCGATACATCCCGACCAGCTGGCCTATATCCTGTTCACCTCCGGATCGACCGGCACGCCCAAGGGCGTGATGGTTCCGCATCGGGCGCTGGCCCGGCATATGGACTGGATGTCACGGCATTTTCCGCTGACGGCCGGCGATGCGGTGCTCCAGAAAACCCCGGTCGGCTTCGATGCCTCGGTCTGGGAGTTCTGGGCGCCGCTGATGGCGGGGGCACGGCTGGTTCTGGCGCCTGCCGGCAGCCATCGCGATCCGGCAATGCTGGGCGATCTGTTGCAGGCGCAGGCGGTCACCGTGCTTCAGGCCACGCCCACCCTGATCGACGCACTGGCCGATGCCGCGACAGGGCCGGCGCCGCTCGCCCGTGCCCGCCATCTGCGCCGGCTGTTTTCAGGGGGCGAGGCGCTGGGTGCTGAAACCATCGCCGCCGCGCGCGCGACCCTCCCCGCCGGCTGCGCGATCATCAATCTCTACGGCCCCACCGAATGCTGCATCGACGCCACCGCCTGGGTGGCCGATGCCGTACCAGCCAGCGGCACCGCACCGCTGGGGTCTGCCATCGACGGCAGCCATCTGGCGGTGATCGATGCCACCGGCCACAGCCTTCCACCGGGGCTGCCGGGCGAACTGGCGATCGGCGGCGATGCCGTCGGCCGGGGCTATCTGAGCGATCCGGCACGCACGGCGCTGGCCTTCCGCCCCGATCCGGCCGCGACCTCGCCGGGCGCGCGCCGCTACCTCACCGGCGACCGGGTGCGGGTGGATGCGGCCGGCCGGCTTTGCTATCAGGGCCGGATCGATGCCCAGGTCAAGCTGCGCGGCCAGCGGATCGAACCGGCGGAAATCGAGGCGGCGCTGATCCGTCACCCCGGCATCGCACAGGCCGGCGTGGTGGTCAGGGCCGAGGCCGACGGCACCGAGGCGCTGATCGCCTGGCTGCTGCTGCGTGGCACGGCACCACTGCCGGCCCCTGAGGCCCTGCGCCGGCATCTGGCGCGCCACCTGCCGATCCACATGATCCCGGCGCGGTTCATCCACACCACCGACCTGCCATTGACCACATCCGGCAAGCTGGACCGGCGGGCGCTTGCAGCCCGTGCGGTGCCGGCCGGCACCGCCACCACACAGCGCCTGCCCGCAACGCCGACCGAGCACCTGATCGCGGGCATCTGGTCCGACATCCTCGGCCGCCCGGCGATCGGCATCGATGACGATTTCTTCGCCCTCGGCGGCCATTCGCTCAAGGCCGTGCGCATGGTCGGGCGGCTGAACGAGGCGCTGCCGGTGGATGTGCCGCTGCGCACGGTGTTCGAGAACCCGACCATCGCCACCCTCGCCCCCGCGCTGGAAGCGCTCGCCGACGCCCTGGCCGCCGATCTGGCCGGGACCGATGACGACCTTGCGGCCCTGCTCGCCAGCATCGAATCGCTTCCGGATACCGCCGCCCAATGACCCGAGATCCCGCAGCCCAGGCCCCGCAGGCCGCCCGCGAACAGACTGCCAGCCTGCTCGACCGGCTGTCGTCGCTGACCCCGGCGCAACGTGCTGCCCTGAAACAGCGGCTGGCCGGGCGCGAGGGCGTCGCCGGAACGACAACAGGTGGAACAGCCGCGACCTTGGTGGCCGGCGGCGGTCTGCCGGAGGCGGGGCGCCGGGCGCCGCTGTCGCCGGCACAGTCGCGCTTCCGGTTTCTGATGGATGGCGGGCAGGCAGCCGATGCCTATGCCATGGCGGCGGTGCTGCGGATCGATGGCCCGCTGGATGCCGAGCGGCTGGCGCTGGCGGTTGGCGACGTGGTCGCGGCCCAGGCCAGCCTGCGCACCCGCATCATCGACACCCCCGCGGGCCCGGTTCAAGAAGTGCTGCCGGTACCAGCGGCGGCGCTCGAACGGATCACGCTGGATCTGTCGGCCGATGCCGATGACGACATGATCGATGCCGCCCTGTCGGCCGCGGCGACAGAGGCACGATGCAGCCCCTTCGATGCCGCCACCGGCCCGTTGTCGCGACTTCGGCTGATCCGGTGCCGCCCCGGCCCGCATGGGTCGGATCCGCATCGGCCGGATCTGCACGGGCCGGATCTGCATGGGCCGGATCTGCATGGGCTGGTGGTGGTGCTGCATCACGTCATCGCAGATGGCTGGTCGATCGGCCTGTGTCTGGCCGAAATCCAGGACGCCTATGCTCGACGCGGGGCCGGCCTGCCGCCGGCACCACCCCCGGCCCGCCAGGCCTTCGAAGAGGCCGAACGGCTGGTGGCCGCGCGCGCCGATGGCGCCGCCGGAACAGCGGCTCATCACCATCGGCTATCTTATTGGGTCGACATGCTGGCCGGCGCGCCGTCGCGGCTGGCGCTGGATGGCGGCACGACCGGTGCCGGGGACAGCACAGACAGCGTACTGCCGGTGCGCCATATACCGCTCGACATCCCGCCGGCGCTGGCAACCGCGCTCACGGGTCTCAGCCGCCGTGTGCCCGGCGCTACCTTGTTCACCGGCCTGCTCGCCGCTTTCCAGGCCACCCTTGCCCGCTTCACCGGCATGGACGACCTGACGGTGGCGGTGGCTGTCGCCAACCGCAACGATCCGGCGCTGGACCGCACCATCGGTGAATTCGCCGATGTCGTGGTGCTGCGCGCGGCGCTCAGCGACGACAGCTCCGCCAACCGGCTGCTGATCGCGGCGCGTGACGCGGCGATCGACGCCCAGGCCCATGACGGCATCACCCTGGCCGAGATCATGGACGCGATCGATCAGGCCCATGGCGCCGATGCACGGCCGGCGATCGATGCCGCCTTCAGCTTCCTGAATGTGCCGGTGCCGGCCACCGCCCGCGATGGCCTGACCTTCCGGTCATTGCCGGTGGCGGGCAGCCGGCTGGATTTCGCCCTGTATCTGACCGTGCATGACCTGCCCGGCGGCGGGCTTGGCGGGTCGCTCAGCCATGCACCCGACCAGGTGCCGGCAGCGCTGGCCGATGCGATCGCCGCCAGCATTCCCCGCATCGCCGCCGCCCTTGCCGCCGATGGCGATGTCGTGCTGTCGGCGCTGCCGCTCGCCCCCGTCCCCTTCATGCCGGATCTCGCCCGGCCATCATCCGCCACCGATGAAGCTGCGGTCTGGCGAGACTGGCTCGCACGAGTGCTGCCATTGGCCGCCGGTGACCGGCTGCGGATCGATCTGGCACCGGGGCTTGCCGGCCATGCCGCTGCCCTGGCCCATGCCCAGGCCGCCGGTACCGATGTCGTCGCCGTCGCCGAAGACGGCAGCGAGACCACCGGCACAGCAACCGTCGTCATCGCCGCCGACGCAGCACCCGTCGACCGGCGCCCGGATGGCGTCGCCCGTCTGCTGGGGCTGCTGCTGACCGATGATGGCCTGCCGGGCCATGCCTGGCTGCTGGATGATCAGGGTCTGCGCATTCTGGACACGCCCGCCCGGCTGATACCGGTGGCCGGCGGCCCCGATGGCCGCCTGACCGCCCTGCCCGTGGGCGCGCCGGGCCAACTGGCGGTGGTCGAGGCGGCGGGGCGCCTGCATCCGGCCGGTAGCCGTGGCCGGCGCCTTGCCTGCGGCCGCATCCGGCCCCTGCCCGATATGGCCGGCCGCCTGCCGCGCCATGGTCTCCGTATCGGGCCCGACGAGGTCGCCGCCGCGATCCGCTGCCGGCCCGACATCGCCGATCTGGCGGTGGCCATCCGCACCGATCTGGCCGGTCAGCCGCTGATGCTGGCCTGGGTGGCGATCACGATCGCCGCGATCGATCCGCTGCGTGTCGACGAAGACATCCGCGCGGCCCTGCCCGCCGGCCTGCGTCCCGATCTGGTGGTGCCGGTTGCGGCCATCCCCCGCGACAGCACGGGCCGCCCCGATCTGCGGCTGTTGAACCGCATCGCTCTGCCCGCAGCCCCCGCAATCGATGGCGAGGCGGCCCTGCTGTTCATCGACATTCCCGCCGCCGGCCCCGGCCGCCGCCATCTGTCGGATCTGCCGGGTCACCGGCCGATGCGCCGTGCAGATGCGGAAGCACCCGTAACGGACGCGCCCGCCGATGACACCGACTGGCTGGTGCCCGGCAATCCGCCCCCGCCGGCATTCGCCGATGGCGGGCCGTTGGTGTTGCCCGAAGATGCACCGACCACGCTGGATTCGGCACTGGTCGCCACCGCCGCCCGCTATCCCGCTCGCGGCATTCTTCATGACGATGGCACGGGCGAGCCGCGGCTTCAGCGCTATGACGCGCTGCTCGCCGCCGCACGCCGGCGGCTGGGCGCGCTTCAGGCCGCAGGGCTTGGCGCCGGCGATCGGGCAGTTCTGGTCTTCGCCGATCTGGCCCTGCATCTGGAAACCCTGTGGGCCTGCATTCTGGGCGGCATTCAGCCGGTGACCGTGGCCGTGCCGCAGGCGGCCGATGATGCGGTGCTGGCCAAGCTCGTCAACACCCACACCCATCTGTCGACCGCTCATCGCCGACCGGCGGTTCTGACCTCGGCCGATATCGCCACGCGTCTGGCCTCGCTGACCGCCGAGGCCTGCATGGCCGCCCTGCCCCTGCTCGCGATCGACCGGCTGGCTGGCACCGGCGACGGCCGGCGTCATGTCCCGACCCCCGATGACGTCGCGATCATTCAGCTCTCCTCCGGCTCGACCGGCACGCCGAAATGCATCCCCATCACCCACAGGGGCGTGATCGCCCATATCCGGGGTCAGGTGGCGGCCTTCGGGCATGGGTCCGACGACGTGTCGATGAACTGGCTGCCGCTCGACCATGTCGTGCCGATGCTGACCTGTCATCTGAAGGATACCGTGCTGGGCCGGATGCAGATCCAGGCACCGACCGCGGCGGTTCTGGCCGATCCGCTGCTGTGGCTGGACCTGATCGAACGCCATCGCGTCACCCTGGCCTGGGCACCGAATTTCGCCTTCAAGCTGGTCAGTGCCGGGATCGTCGGCAGCGACCGGCAGCGCGACCTGTCGTCGATCCGCTGGTTCATCAATGCCGGCGAACAGGTAACGGCGCCGGTGGTGGACGGCTTCCTGCGGGCGCTGGCCCCGCATGGGCTGCGGCCCGGTGCGGTGCGCAATGAATTCGGCATGGCCGAGCTGTGCACGGTGATGACCGGCGGTGTCGATGCCACCGATCCCGATGCCGTGCATCTGGTGGCGAAATCCTCGCTGGCCGGCCGGTTGCGGCGCGCGGGCGGCCCCGGTCCCGGTGTCACCGCCTTCGTCGATGCCGGCTGGCCCATCCCCGGCGTCGCGATCCGGATCGCCGATGCCGATGGTGGCACCTGCCCGGAAGGGGTCATCGGCCGGTTCCAGGCGCGAGGCGCGGTCACCACCCCCGGCTATATCGACAACCCCGCCGCCAATGCCACAGCCTTCGCCGATGCCGGCTGGTTCGACACCGGCGATCTGGGCTTCATCGCCCGGGGCCGGCTGGTGCTGACCGGTCGCGAGAAAGAGGTGATCGTCGTCCGGGGCGTCAATCATCACGCCCACGAGATCGAGGATATCGCCGGCACGGTGCCCGGCATCGCCGCCACCTTCGTTGCCGCCACCGCCGTCGACCGACCGGAGATCGGCACCGAGGGCGTGGCGATCTTCTATGTCCCGGAGGGCGATGCGGACGGCGATGCCGACGACGCCCCGGCGCGCGCGGCCGAGATCCGCGCACTCACCACCCGGCTTGCGCGCAGCCTGGGGTTGACCCCGGCGGCGGTGGTGCCGCTGGATCGCGCCGCCTTCCCCAAGACCACCAGCGGCAAGATCCAGCGCACGGCCCTGCGCCGACAATTGGAATCCGGCGCCTTCGATGCCCGGCTCAAGCGTATTGACGAGGCGCTCGGCGCCGCGCGCAGCCTGCCCGATGTGATGCTGGAACCGGTGATGGTGCCGGCGGCACCGCTTTCCGCTCCATCTGCCCTGGCCGTATCCGCACCATCAGTCGTCGAAGACCGGCTGCCGGCAGGTCTGGAGCTTGCCGCCGCCATCCACCGGCGTCAGGCGGTTCTGGCCGGGCTGGCTGCCGCCGGCGCGGATGGCGAACTGGTCAGCGTCACCATCGCCGGTGACGTCACCGCCGCAGCGGCCGACGCCTTCACCGCCGCGGCCCTGGCCGAGTATCAGGATGCCGATGGCCGTGCATGGCGGCTGCGGCGGATCGGCGTCGATCCGGCCACGCCCGAAGCGCTGATCCGCGCCGAAATCGACCATGGCATCGGCGATGTGACGATCACCGCCACCGGCGACCGGCTGATGCCGGCGCTGCGGCCGGCGCCCGATCGCTCCGCCCCGGATCTGTCGGCAGACGGGCCGGTCATCCGCCCCGGCGGCCACTATCTGATCACCGGCGGGCTGGGTGGCATCGGACAGGCGCTTGCCCGGCATCTGATCGATCGGGGGGCCGGCGCGCTGCTGATCATCGGCCGGCGCGTTCCGGCCGACCCGGCGGTTGCCGCCGCCTGTGCGGACCTTGGCCGGTCGGGTGCGACCATCCGCTATGCGGCGATCGACCTCGGCGCCGCCTCCGCCGCGCCGGCACTGATGATGGTCCGAGACGACGCCGAAGCCGCGGCATGCCGTCCGTTGGACGGGATCTTCCACCTTGCCGGCCGCTATCGCGAAGCGCCGGCGACGGATGAGACCGCGGCATCGGTGATCGATCTGGCCACGGTCAAGCTGGCGGGATTTCAGCAGCTTCATGATCTGCTGGCCGGGCGGCCCGACAGCATGCTGGTCGGATTTTCGTCGGTGGTCGCCCATCTGCCGGCCGCATCCACCGCCGCCTATGCCGCCGCCAATGCCGGGATGGAAGCGCTCGCCAGCCGCCTGCGCACCACGAATAACGGTCATGGCCCGCGCATTCTGACCATCGCCTGGAGCCAGTGGAACGGACCGGGCATGGGGCAGTCGGTCACCGGTGCCGCCGGCCTTGCCCGCGCCCGCGGCCTGCTGCCGGTGGTGCCTGAAGACGGGATGATGGCGCTGGAGGTGACGATCGCCGCCGGCCTGACACGCGCGGTTATCGGCATCGATCGCAGCCATCCCTTCATCAGGCCGCGGGTGATCGATCCGGCAGCCGGTCATGCGCGGACAGAGGCCGTGCTGCTGGTCGCGGATGACGCCATAGCACCGGCGGCCCTGGTTCAGGCCACCGACCGGTTCGGCACAAGGCTGCGGCCACGGGTGGTGCGCATCGCCCGCCTGCCGCGCGGTGCCGATGGCCGGCTCGATCCTGCAGCCGCCGCCGATCTGGCGCGAAACCGCCAGATCGCGGCGGCGGTAGCACCACGCACCGCCACCGAACATCTGCTGGCCCGGATCTGGTCGGCATTGCTGCCGGCACCGGTCACCAGCATCGATGCTGATTTCTTCGCGCAGGGCGGTCATTCGCTGCTGGCGGCACGGATCGTGGCCCGGATCACCGAGGCCATGGCCGATCAGCCGGGCGCAGACGGGCAGAGGGCACGCCTGACGCTGGCCCCGGCGGTGATCTTCGATGCGCCGACCATCCGTGCGTTGGCCGCACGGATCGACGCTCTGCGCGCGGCACATGATCTGGCGGACATCGACGCCCGGAGCAGTGCCGATGCGGATGACGATTTCGAGGAGGGCGCGCTGTGACCGCCACAGATCTGCTGAGCCGTGTCGCCAGTGCCGGCATCACGCTTCGGGTCGAAGATGGCGCCCTGCGCTTCCGCGCGCCCAAGGGTGCATTGACCGAAGATCTGCGGGCCGCGCTTGCCGCACGCCGCGACGAGTTGATCCAGTTGCTGACCGACGCGGCGGCGATGACCGGTGACGACCGCGAGCCGCCTTTGCCATTCACGGCCGTGCTGCCGGACGAGATCCCGATCGCCCCCGGTCAGGCGCGCTGGTGGTTTCTGGATCAGTTGGGCGCGCCCGCGGAATCGGCCGCGATCGCGGCGGCCCTCGATCTGGTCGGACCGCTCGACACCGGCCGGCTGTCGGCCGCCTTTGCCACGATCGTCGCCCGCCACGAACCGCTGCGCACCGCGCTGGTCGGGCATGACGGCGCACCCCGCGCGGTGCTGCACCCGGCACCTGCCCATTGGCCCCTGCCGATCATCGATGCCGCCGATGACGCAGCCGCCGACATCATCGCCCGTGCCGAGGCCGGCCGTCGTTTCGAGCTTGCGACCGGGCCGCTGCTGCGCACGGTGCTGATCCGTGTCGCCCGCGACCCGGGGCGGCATCGTCTGGTCGTGGTGCTGCATCATGCCGCGGCCGATGGCTGGTCTCTTGGCGTTCTGGTGCGTGAGCTTGCGGCCCTGTATGGCGGCGAAGCCCTGCCGGCCCTGCCGCTCCGCTATGCCGATGCCGCGCGCGATCAGGCGCGGATCAGCGCCCGGGATCTGGCATATTGGCGCCACCATCTCGACGGCCTGCCACCGCCCGAACCCCTGCCCTTTGCCACCGATCCCCACGCCACATCCGGTCTCGACCGCGATCCGGTGGTGCGCCACGACCTGCCGGCCGCCACCATCGCCCGCCTGGAGGCACTGGGCCGCGCGCAGGGCGTCACCGCCTTCATGATCCTGTCGGCGGCGGTGCAGATCCTGCTGGCCCGGTTGTCGGGGCAGGTCGATTTCGCCATCGGCACCCCGGTTGCCGGCCGCGACCGGCCGGCGCTGGAGCCGCTGGTCGGCTTTCTGGTCAACACGGTGGTGCTGCGCAGCAGCCTGACGGCCGCGGGCGATCAGGCTGCGCTGCGCCAGCTTCTGGCCGCGATCCGCAGCGACACGCTGGCGGCGCTCGCCCATCAATCCCTGCCCTTCGACCGTCTGGTCGATGTCCTCGCCATCCCGCGCAGCGGCACCGACAACCCGCTGTTCCGGGTGCTGGTGGCGGTGCAGAACACGGCGATTCCGGATCTGGTGCTGGACGGTTTGACCGTGATCCCGCGCCCCGCGCCGCTCTCGGCCACCCGGCTCGATCTTGAAATCCATGGCGATGCCAGCCCCGGCCGCTTCGGGCTGACCGTCACCCATAATCCGGCGGTGATCGGCCATCAGGCGGCGCGAATGCTGATCGACCGGCTGGCGCTGGTGCTGGAGGCGATCGCCGCCGATCCGGATCAGCCCTGGACCGCGATCCCCCTGATGACCACGGCCGAAGCCACGCGGATCGACAGGGCATCGCGCGGTGCCACCACCCGTCACCCGCATGTTCCGGGCGAAATCCTGGCCCGTCTGGCCGAAGCCCCGGATGCGCCGGCGCTCGCCGATCGGACCGGCACGCTGTCCCGCGCCGGCCTGCTGTCGCGGGCGCGTCATCTGGCGGCACAGCTTGGCGACGATGTCCGTGGCCGGCCGGTCGGGTTGATGGCGGGGCGCGGGATCGACCACGGCGTCGGGCTGCTGGCGATCTGGCTTGCCGGCGCCGGCGTGATGCCGCTGGATGATGATCTGCCGGATAGCCGGCTTCAGGTCATGCTGGACATCGCGGAGCCCGCGGCCCTGATCACCACCGCGGCGCTGCAACCGCGCCTGACGGCCATTGCCGGCCCGGTGCCGGTGCTGGTGCCGGATGCCAAGGCGGCCGCCATGTCGGCCGATACCGGCGGCGCCGTCACCACCACCCCCGACAGCCTGTCCTATCTTCTGTTCACCTCTGGCTCCACCGGCACGCCCAAGGCAGTGGCGGTGGCATGGCGGACGCTGGATCAACTGACCGGCTGGCACCGTGCCCGCCACCCCGAACCGGCCCGCACCCTCGGTTTCGCGCCCACCGGCTTCGATGTCAGCCTTCAGGAAGCCGCCATCGCCTGGGCCGAGGGCGGCTGCTGGATCGTGGCCTGCGATGCCACCCGCCGCGACCCCACAGCCCTCGCCCGCTTCATCGACGATCACGCCATCACCCGCCTGTTCCTGCCGGTGGTGATGCTGCATGCGCTGGCCGATCATCTGGCCGAGCATCCGGGCGACATCCCCTCGACCGTCACCACCGTCATCACCGCCGGCGAGCAATTGCGCATCACCCCCGCCGTCCGTGCCTGGTGCCGCCGCAGCCGCTTCCGGCTCGACAATCAATACGGCCCCACCGAAACCCATGTCGTCGCGGCCGAGTTGCTGGAGCCGGGCGATGTCGAACACTGGCCCGACCGGCCACCCATCGGCCATCCTGTCGATGGCGCCGTGCTGCATGTCACCGACGCGCAGGGCCGGGTCTTGCCCGATGGCGTGGCCGGGGAACTCCGCGTCGGCGGCACGGCCCCCGCCATCGGCTATCATGGCGATCCCGGCCGCACCGCCGAGCGCTTCGTCACCGGCCCCGATGGCGGCCGGGTCTATTGCACCGGCGACCGGGTCCGCCGCCTGCCCGATGGCCGGCTGGCCTATCTGGGCCGCGCCGACGATCAGGTGAAGATCCGCGGTGTCCGGGTCGAGCCGGGCGAGATCGAGGCCGCGCTGGGCACGCACCCGGATGTCGCCCAGGCGCTGGTGGTGGTCCGCCGCATCGCCGGTGCCGCGACCCTGGTCGCCCATATCGAGCCGCGGGTGATGCCGGGCGATGATGTCGCCCTCGCCGATGCCCTGCGCGCCCATCTTCGCGCCCGCCTGCCCGATCCGATGATCCCGGCGCGCTGGGTGATCGCGCCGGCGCTGCCCAGATCGGCCAATGGCAAGCTCGACCGCCGCGCTTTGCCCGATACCGACGGCCTGACACTCGCCGGCGATACCGCATCGGCCCCGCCCGCCACCGACACCGAAATCGCGCTCGCCGCCCTCTGGGCCGAGGTGCTGGGCATCGATAGCGCCAGCATCCATGCCGGCGATGATTTCTTCGCCCTTGGCGGCCATTCCCTGCGCGCCACCCAACTCGTCGCCCGCATCGCCCGCGATCTCGCCGTCGACCTCGCCGTCGCCCGGATCTTCGAGGCGCCGGTTCTGGCCGAGATGGCGGCGCTGATCGACGATGCCCGTACCGATGCCCTGGCCTCGGAACTCGCCGACCTGACCGATGCCGATCTGCTCGCGCTGTTTGACGATGACGGCACGGATCACGACACCACGGAGTTGCCGCGATGAGCGACCGATCCTCTGCCGCCGAGTTGCGCGACCGGCTGCGCGCGCTCACGCCGGAGCAACGCGCGGCCCTGGAACGCAGGCTCGCGGCCGCGAAGCGCGCTGCCCCCGCCGACGCGAACACCCCCCGCAGCCCTGGCCCGACCGGAACGGCCGGTGCCGCGCCGATCCCGCATGTGCCGCGCGATCAGCCGCTGCCGGCCTCGTTCGCGCAGGAGCGGTTGTGGTTCATCGACCAGTTGGCGCCCGGCACGGCGGCCTATAACATGCCGGCTGCCCTCAGGCTGGCGGGGCAGTTGGATGTGGCGGCGCTCGCCACCTGTTTTGCCCGCATCGTCGCCCGCCACGAAGCCCTGCGTACCAGCCTCATCGCTCACGATGGCCGGCCGGTACAGGTGATCGCGCCGCCGCCATCCGATTGGCCGCTGACGGTCGAGGATATGAGCGGTGCCGACCCTCTGGACATTCAGGCACGGGTTGCCGCCGAAGCGGCAGCCCCCTTCGACCTCGCCTCGCCCCTGAAGCTGCGCACCCGCCTGATCCGGCTGGCCACGGACGAGCATCTGCTGCTGCTGACCCTGCATCACGTGGCCTCCGATGGCTGGTCGATCGGCGTGCTGACCGCCGAGATCGGTGCGCAATACGCAGCGGCCCTGGATGGCCGCCCCGATCCGCTGCCGCCGCTTGCCTGCCAGTATGGCGATGTCGCCGCCTGGCAGCGGGCCCGGCTGTCAGGACCGGTGATGGCGCGGGAACTCGACCACTGGCGCCGCACGCTCGATGGCTTCGTGCCCGGCGAATTGCCGATGGACCGGCCGCGCCCGCCGGTTCAGCAGTTCGACGGCGCCACCATCAACCGCCGCCTGCCGGCGGCGTTGGCGCGGCGGGTGACGGCCGCGGCCCGCGCCGCCAAGGCAACGCCGTTCATCATCCTGCTGGCGGCGTTCAATGCCTTCATGGCCCGGTTCAGCGGCGAGACCGATGTGTCGGTCGGCATTCCGGTCGCCAACCGCACCCATCCGGATGTCGAGGCGCTGATCGGCTTTTTCGTCAACGCCCTGGTGGTGCGGGTGCCGCTGACCGGTGACCCCGCGATGGCGGAGATCTTCCAGCGCACCCGCCAGGCGGCGATGACCGCCTATGACCATCAGGATCTGCCTTTCGAACGGCTGGTGGCCGAGCTTCAGCCCGAACGCGACCCCGCCCGTCCGCCTCTATTCCGCATCGCCTTCGCGGTCCAGAACGCCGCCACCGGCGGCATCAGCCTTCCCGGCCTGCGGCTCAGCCCGTTCGAGGCGCCGATCACCCAGACCCGCATGGACATGGAATGGCATGTCTTCGAACGCGCCAAAGCCGATGGTGCGCCGGCCGGGTTCGATCTGGTCGTCGCCTATGCGACCGCGCT
Source organism: Tistrella bauzanensis (assembly GCF_014636235.1). Lineage (NCBI taxonomy): Bacteria > Pseudomonadati > Pseudomonadota > Alphaproteobacteria > Geminicoccales > Geminicoccaceae > Tistrella > Tistrella bauzanensis. Next base: position 55,417 of record NZ_BMDZ01000014.1, on the reverse strand, counting down.
GTATGACCATGACAGCGTCGCCGCAATGATCGATGCCTGGATCGTGCTGCTCGATGCCGGGCTCGACCATCCCGACATGACCCTGTCGGCGCTGCCACTGCTGGATGACGCCGGGCTTGCCCGCGCCATCGCCCGTGGCCGGGGCGCTGCATCACCGCCATCGCCCGCGGACGATCTGGGGCGGAGCACGCTCGCGGTCGCGGCACAGGCCGGCGACCGGCCGGCGCTGATCGGCGCCGATGGCACCGTCTGCACCTATCGCCAGTTGGCAGCCCGTGCGACCGCCATCGCCGCCGGCCTCCACCAGCGCGGCGTCGGCGCCGAGGATGTGGTTCTGGTGCTGGCCGATCGCGGCCCGGACCAGATCGCCACCACCCTGGGCATCTGGCTGGCCGGCGCCTGCCATCTGCCGGTCGATCCGGCCCAGCCCGATGCCCGTCTGGCCCTGATGCTGGCAACCGGCCGCCCGCGCCTTGTGCTCAGCGATGATGCCGGCCTCGCCCGGCTGGCATCACCTGCCGCCGCCTCTGCCGAGTTCGAGGCGCCGGCCGTGGCCGATATCGCCACCATCGGTATGGCGGACGAAGCACCGGTGCCCAGTATCCCCGCGATCGACGCGGCACGCCTCGCCTATATCATCTTCACCTCCGGCTCCACCGGCACGCCCAAGGGGGCCATGCTCAGCCATGGCGGGTTGCTGAACACGGCCCTCGCCCAGATCCGCCAATGCGGCATCGGCCCGGATGACCGGGTCGCGCAGATCGCCTCACCCGGCTTCGACGCGGCGCTGTCGGAAATGATGATGGCGCTGCTGGCCGGCGCCACCCTGGTGCCGGTGCCGGCGGATGTCGCGCGCGACCCGGCGGCGCTGGCATGTTTCCTGACCGATCGGGCGATCACGGTCGCGACCCTCACCCCTTCGATGCTGGCGGCGATCGATCACGACCTGCCACAGATACGGGTGCTGCTGGTCGCGGGCGAAGCCTGCCCCGCTGCCCTGGTCCGGCGCCATGCCCCCGGCCGCCGGCTGGTCAACGCCTATGGCCCGACCGAAATATCGGTCTGCGCCACCATGGATGTGGACATCGACGCCGATGATGTGGCCGTGCTGCCGCCCTCGATCGGCAGCGCCATCGACGGTGTCGAGATCCTGATCCTGGATCGCCATGGCCGGATCGTGCCCGATGGCGTCGCCGGCGAATTGTGCATCGGCGGCCAGGGCGTCGGGCGTGGCTATGTCCGCCGGCCCGGCCTGACCGCCGACCGGTTCATGCCCCATCCCTCGGCCGGCCGGCCGGGCGCGCGGCTGTACCGGTCGGGCGATCTCGTGCGCCGCCGCATCGATGGCCGGTTCGACTATCTGGGCCGGATCGATACCCAGGTGAAGCTGGGCGGCAACCGGATCGAGCCGGGCGAGATCGAAGCCGTGCTGCGCCAGGACCCCGCCGTCGCCGATGCGGTGGTGGGCGTGGTCGCGCCGGCATCGACAATGGCGCCCGATACCGTCGCCGACGCCGGCGCCGACACGGCCCGTAACGGACCGCCGATCGCCATCCGCCCCGCCGCGGCACTGGCCGATGGCCGCAGGCTGGAACTCTGGCCGTCGATCGCCGAGCATTTCGTCTATGACGAGACGCTGTATCACGCGATGACCCATGACGAGGCCCGCAACGCCCATTACCGGGCGGCGATCCGCGCCGCCGTGCCGGGCCGGATCGTGGTCGAGATCGGCACCGGCGCCGATGCCATCCTGGCACGGTTCTGCGCCGAGGCCGGCGCCGCCCATGTCTATGCGATTGAACTGCTTGAATCCTCGGCCAGCGCCGCGACCGAAACCGTCCGCCGGCTGGGCCTCGCCGACCGGATCACGGTCATCCATGGCGATGCCCGGCGCGTCAGCCTGCCCGAACCTGCCGACCTCTGCGTGTCGGAAATCATCGGCCCGATCGGCGGCTGCGAGGGCTCGGCCGTGATCCTGAACGACGCCTGGCGGCTGCTGAAGCCCGAGGGCACCATGATCCCGGCCCGCACCCGGTCGATGGTCGCGGGCGTGGAACTGCCGCAGGGGTTCCGCGACCAGCCGGGCTTCACCAGCCTCACCGCCGGCTATGTCCGCCGGATCTTCCAGGATCGCGGCGGCGCCTTCGACCTCAGGCTGTGCATCAAGGGCCTGACCCATGGCGACCTGCTGACCGACGCCGGCGTGTTCGAGGATCTGGACCATGCCGGGCCGGTCGCGACCGAAAGCCGTCACGATCTGGTGCTGACCGCCACCCGCGATGGTCATCTCACGGGCCTGTTGGTCTGGCTGAACCTGCATGCCCGGCCTGATGTGGTGATGGACACGCTGGGCGAGATCTGCTGCTGGCTGCCGGTGTTCCTGCCGGCTTTCGGCGATGGCCGCAAGGTCACCGCCGGCACCCGCATATATCTGACCATCGACCGGCGGCTGCATGCCAATGGTATCAACCCGGACTTCCACCTGACCGGCCGGATCGAGACCCCGGATGGCGACGTGGAGCACTTCGATGCCACCAGCCCCAATCATCCGGCCCCGGGTGGTGCCGCCGATTTCCGGGCGACGCCGTTCTATCGGCGGCTCTTCCCCGAGATCAGCCCTGCCGGCCGGGATATGGACGGGATCGCCGACCGGCGGCTGGTCGCCTGGGTGACCCGGCGGCCGGGCGCCGACCCGCAAGGCGATGCCGTCCTTGCCCGCGACCGCGTGGCCGAATGGCGGGCGCTTTATGAAACCGCCGGACCGGCGGATACGGCCGGCGCCGACAGCGGCATCGCTGATCCGGCCGACGACGACGCCCTGTTCGCCGGCTGGAACAGCAGCTATACCGGCCGCGCGATACCGGCGGCCGAGATGCGCCGCTGGCGCGACCAGACGGTCGCCGCCATCCGCCGGCTGTTCCCGGCGGCACATCCGCCGCATCTGGTGGAAATCGGCTGCGGTGCCGGGCTGCTGCTGGACCCGCTGGCCGAGCATGTGGCGTCGTGTCTCGGCACCGATTTTTCGGCCGCGACCCTGGCCGGGCTGGAGGCGCGGCTTGCGGTTCGCGCGGCATCCGGCACAACCGCAGCACCGATCCGTCTGTTGCGGCAGGAAGCAGCCGACCCCTTGCCGCTGGATGGCGTTACAGCCGATCTGGTGGTGATGAATTCGGTCGCACAGTATTTCCCCGGTCCCGACCATCTGCTGCAGGTGCTGACGCGGATCGGCGAGGCGCTCGCAGGCCGGGGGGCCGCCTTTATCGGCGATATCCGCGATCATGGGCTGGCAGCGGCCTTCCACGCCTCGGTGCTGGCCCACAGCCAGCCCGGCCCGGCCGATGCCGCCCGTGCCCGGGCGGTGACGCAGGCGGTTCTGGCCGACGAGGAACTGATGCTCGACCCGGCCTGGTTCCATGGCCTGACCGGCCGGCTGCCCGGCCTCGCCCATGTCGAGATCGCATTGAAGCGGGGGGCGGACGACAACGAACTGGTGCGCTTCCGCTATGACGTCGCCCTGGTTTTCGGCAGCACGCCGGATGCCATTGCCATCGACAGCCGCTATGGCTGGGACAGTCTGGCGGCTATCGGCGCGCTTGAGCGCCGGCTCGCCGAGACCACCGGCGCCATCGAGATCACCGGCATTCCCAATGCCCGGCTGGTCGATGATTGCGCGCTGGCTCAGGGCCTGGGCCTTATCGACACACGCGGCAACACCGGCCTGGTGGCGATGGACCCCGAAATGCTGTGGCAGATCGCCGAACGGCTGGGCCGGCCGCTGCGGCTGGCGCCGGCCGCCTCAGGCGACCCGGCGGCGATGGATGCCCTGTTCGACCAGATGGGCGCCGCCCAAGGCCCGCATCTGCGCGCCTGGATCCGCCAGCCGCGCCCGCGCGACACGGGCAACCGGCCATCGTTGACCAACGACCCGCTGGCCCGGCGCCGCGATGCCGCCCTGGCCGACCGGCTGCGCACCCTGGCGCGCAGCGTGCTGCCGGGGCCGATGGTGCCGGCATCCGTGATGGTGGTCGAGCGGATGCCGCTCACCGCCTCGGGCAAGATCGACCGCAAATCCCTGCCCGTGCCGGATACCGCCGGCACCGCTCGTCAGGATCGGCCCCGCAGCCTGCCGGCCGACCGCCTGGAGGCAACGCTGGTCGAGATCTGGGAAGCCATGCTCGGCACCGCGCCGATCGGCGTCGACGAGGATTTCTTTGCCCTGGGCGGCCATTCGCTGCTGGGGGTGCGGCTGGTGGCAGAGGTCAAGGCGCGTTTCGGGCAGGCGGTGCCGCTGGACCTGCTGATGCGTGCCGGCACCGTTCGCGACATGGCCGACCATCTCCGCCGCCATGGGCAGCCGGATGGCGCCGGTCATGATGCGCCGGGCGCCGGATTGGTGCCCTTGCGCCGCGCCGGCCGGGGCCTGCCGGTGTTCTGCCTGCCACCCGGCGGCGGGACCGTGTTCTGTTATGCGCCGCTGGTGCAGCGCCTGGCACCCGGCCGCCCGGTTTACGGGCTTCAGGCAGCCGGTGTCGAACCGGGCGAGGCGCCGCATGAAACGCTGGCCCAGATGGCGCAGGCCTATATCGCCGCCGTCCGCCGGGTGCAGCCGCACGGGCCGTATCATCTGATCGGCTGGTCGTTCGGCGGGCATGTCGCCCATGAAATCGCGGCGACGCTTCAGGCCGATGGCGAGACGGTGGCGGTGCTGGCGCTGCTCGATACCTTCCCGCCCGAACACGTGCCCCGGGTGGAAGACCGCTATCGCCGCGACGAGGCCTTTCTCGCCTATCTGGCCGGTCTGGCCGGCCTCGCCGTAATCGAGGCCGAGCTGGAACCGCTGGATCATGCCCGGCGGGTAGCCCTGGTCGCCGCCCGTGCGGTCGCGGCCGGCGCCCTGCCCGCCCATGACGCCGAAGGCACGGTCGACCGGCTGCTGGCCTTGTGCCGGATTTCGGGTCGGCTGGCGCGCGAGGCCGAGCTTGGCCATTATGACGGCCCGCTCACCTTCCTGCGCGCGGCCGAGGCGCTGACACCGGAGCTTGCATCTCTGGCCGGTGCCGATCCATCCTGTGGTTGGGCTGCACGGCTGGGCCGCATGCCGGCGGTCGAGACTGTGCCCGGACGGCACGACACGATGGTGTTTCCACCCCATGTCGACCGGCTGGCAGCGGTGATCGACCGCCTGCTGGCACATCCCGGTCACGGCGGCCCCGGCCACGTGACCGTGTCAACCGCATGACCTTGTCAACCGCCCCCAAGATCCGGGAGATGATCCGATGAGCTGGGATGATACCGAAGACACGACGATCTATGAGGTCGTGGTCAATCACGAAGAGCAGTATTCGATCTGGCCGGCCGATCGCGAAACGCCGCTTGGCTGGAACAAGGTCGGCAAGTCGGGCCCCAAGGCCGAATGCCTGGCCTATATCGACGAGGTGTGGACCGACATGCGGCCACTGAGCCTGCGCAAGGCCATGGAGGCCGAACAGGCCCGGCAAACGGACTGACCAGCCCTTGGCCGGAACGGCCGGCGCCGGTCAACCGGCGCCGGCGCGCTCAGGCTCTGATACTCTTCACGTTCTGGCCCTCTTCACACCGCCGGCCAGCCGGAAAAACACCACCCAGAAGATCAGGGCTGCGGCGATCGCGGTGGCGACCATCCACCACGACATCCCGGCCGGCGTCATCAGCCGCCAGATCGGCTCGGCCGGCGTGACTTCAGGGTTCTGGATGATCGAGAACAACGCCATGTTGTTGGCCAGATGCACGCCGATCGCCGGCTCCAGCCGCTGGGCCTTCACGGTCAGCGCCGCCGCGAACAACCCGGCCACGAACAGGCTGACATAAACCATCGGCGTGTTGTTCGGGCTGTAATGATAGGCCGCGAAAATCACCGACGCGCCGACGGCCGCCACAACCGGGCGGCCGATGCCGGCATAGAGCCCCTGAAGCGGATAGGCACGGAACACCAGTTCATCCGATGTCGCCTGAATCAGATACAGGAAACCGCCCAACACCAGCCCGGCCACCCAGCCGGCGGGCTCGAAGGCCAGTTCCAGATCGATCGGTGATCCCTGCAACCACATGCCGGCCAGCGATGACGCCTGCACGATCGGCAGATAGATGATGAACGCCTTGGCGATCAACCGCAGATTGTATTGGCGCTCAGGCGAAATCAGGGTCAGGAAGGGCCGGGCGTTCAGCAGCCGCACCACCAGAAACACGCCCAGAATCCAGATCGGGAACATCGCCATCCAGATCAGAAAGCCGGCGATATTGGCCTTGGTGGCGAACAGGTTGACGGTGGCATCCGGCGGCCCGAAGGTGCTGATCAGCTTCATCTGGATCGGGCCGATCACCTGCGCGGCCAGCAATGGCACCACCAGCAGGATCGTCAGGATGCCGACGATATAGACCAGCGTGCCGCTGCGCCCGATCAGCCCCTGTGCCAGATACGCATTCTCGTGCCCTTGGGCCCTGCCATCCGCCTCGCGCATCATCGCCTCATTCGCCAGAGTGCCGCGCCCGGCCATGCCGGCGCCGCGCCAATCTTGCGCGACAGGTCATGAAGTTGGCAACCTGTATCAGCGGTAATAAATGACAGCTTACCTTCGCGTAAAGGTTCAGAGCGTGCGATCACGCGCGGCATAAAGACCGGCAACCAATGCCACCAGACCGATGCCGGTCAACAACCAGCCGACACTGTCCCAGCCGCCGGTTATTTCGTGCATCATGCCGATGGCGAGCGGACCCAGCGCCGCCAGCGTATAGCCGACGCTCTGCGCCATGCCCGACATCCGGGCCGCGGTCATCGCGTCGCCGGCACGCAGCACGATCATCACCAGTGCCAGCGAGAAGCTGCCCCCCTGGCCGATGCCAAGCACCACCGCCCAGGGCCACATGGTGGCGATCGGCCCCCACATCATGCCCAGGATACCGGCCAGCGTGGCACCCATGATGACCAACACCCAGACCTGCTGGTTGCGCCGCCGGGCGGCGATCATCGGCACCACCAGCGCGCTTGCCGTCTGCACCAGCAACGACATCGACACCACCAGCCCCGAGGTCACGACGCTGACGCCGCGATCCTGAAGGATGCTGGGCAGCCAGCCGAACACCGAATAGGCGAGTGAGCTTTGCAGGCCCATATAGAGCGTGATCGACCAGGCCAGCGGCGAGGCCAGCAGCCGGGTACCGGCGGCGGGACGATGGCCCGAGCGTGTGTCGAGATGGCGGGCCGATGGCCACCACACCAGTGCCGCCACAATCGCCGGCACCGCCCAGACCCCGAGCGCCAGCGTCCAGCTGCCCGATGCCTCGGCGATCGGCGCGGTCAGCCCGGCCGCGACCGCGGCACCACCGCACAGCGCCATGGTATAGATGCCGGTCAGCAGGCCGGCCCGTTCGGGAAAGGCCTGCTTCACCACGCCGGGCAGCAGCACGCCGGTGATCCCGATGCCGGCACCCGCCATCAGCGATCCAGCAAACAGGCCGGGCGCGCCCAGAAAGCCGCGCAGAACCACGCCGATCGCGATCATCACCAACCCGACCACGGCCGCCGCCGGCAGCCCCATCCGGCGCGCCAGAAGCGGTGCCACCGGTCCGAACGCGCCCAGACACAGCACCGGCAGCGTCGTGACCAGACTGGCGGTGACCGAACTGATGCCCAGCGCCGCCGAGACCGTGCCGAGCAGCGGCCCGATGCTGGTCAGGGCCGGCCGCAGGTTCAAGGCCACCAGCACGATGGCCACGACCAGAAGCACGGCGGTCATGGGCGCTGCCGGTCGTGGTGTGGTGGCTGATGGCGCGTCCTGAACCGGACGACCTGCATGCCGATGGGGGGACGGCGCATTCACGACTGCGGCTCCTCGATGGAACGGGTCCGGGACGGGGGGGAAGAGGTGTGGGCAGGCGGCATCGTTGCCGCCAGACGTTGTTCAACCGTGGTCACCACCGGCGCCAGCAGGTCGCGTGCGGCCTGTGCGGCGGCATCAGGGTCGCGGGCGGCAATGGCATCGCGTACCGCCACATGCGCCGCAAGGCTGGGCTCGGGCAGGGTGCGATCGGCCAGAGACAGGCGCAGATAGCGCCGCAACTGTTCGGTGAACCAGCAATAGAGTTCAGCCAGCGCCGCATTGCCGCCGGCCTCGGCCACCGCCACATGAAAGGCGATGTCGTGGTCGATATAGATGTCGAAGGCGACAGGATCCGATGGCGCCGGCTCGATCGAGCCGCGCAGCGCCAGGGCCGCATCGATCCGCGCCAATGCCGCGGGCGTGCAGCGCAGTGCCGCCAGCCGTGCGGCCTCGATCTCCAGCGCCGCACGCAGTTCAAGATGATCGCGATGGCCGGCATGCGCCACCCGGCGCAGCGTCTGGCCAGGTTCGGCCATTGCCCGCACATAGGTGCCGTCGCCCTGGCGCACCTCCAGCATGCCCAGATAGGCCAGTGCCCGCACGGCTTCACGAACCGTGCCGCGCCCCACCCCCAGTGCCTGGGCCAGTTCCGGTTCCGGCGGAATCCGGCCACCAACCGCCCAGGTGCCTTCGGTGATCTGCGCGCGCAACTCCTCGATCGCGGCGTCGACAAGACTGCGGCGGTTGATGGCGGCGGGCATGGACATCAGGGGCTGCTCCGGTGGTATCGATGATTGATCCAATCATCCGATGTTTCGATTCACGATTCCAGATTGCCGGGAGGAGCCCAGCCCTGCGATCCATGCAGGGCCGGGCCGGTGTGATCAGGCTGCCGCAAACTCGGCAAGCAGCGCCGGATAGGCGTCCATCGGCGGGAATTTCTCGAAGCTGTGGCTGGCCGGCAGATTGACCCAGGGCAGTTTCTCGCTGGTATACACCTCCATGAACGGACGGAAGCCGGCCGCGTCGTCGAGAAGGGTGGCGCGAATATTGACCAGTTGCTCCATGCCCACCGGCTGGCTGTAAAGCCAGCTGTGGCATTGCGGGCAGAAATAATGGGTGGTCTGTGCCCCCACCTTGCAGGGCACCGGCTCACCTGCCGTCACCTGGAAGTGGTCGGTGGGATACAGACTGCTCAGCGAAAAGGCGCTGCCGGTCATACGCTGGCACTCCCGGCAATGGCAGGCCATGGTGATCAGCGGCGGGCCGGCAGCCGCGATCGTCACGGAGCCGCATCGGCAGGTGCCGCTGACGCTGGCGGTGGTGGCGTCACTCATCGGGGGATCTCCTTCGGCCTGGGCCATGGTCATCAGGATCAGGCCACAAGCTGGTCTTCAAGCCAGGCGAAGACGGCGCCATATGGCGGCAGGATGATGCGGTCGCCTTCCACCCAGCCAAGCGCCAGATGATGATCTTCCTCGACCTGAACGACCGTCTCGGGAAGATCGACCGATCCGCCGCGCCCGGCAAGCTCGATGGCGACCAGCAGGCGGCGGCGGTCGAGGGTCCGGATAACACAGATCACGTCCTCGGTGGCCGCCACGATGTCGATATCGCCACTGACCAGCGCCGGACGCGCCGCGCGCCAGCGCAGGAAATGGCGGGTAAACGACAGCACCGATGCCGGATCGGCGGCCTGTGCGCCCACGGCGCGACGCAGATGGTCGTTGGGGATCGGCAGCCAACCGTCGACGGTCGAGAATCCGGCATGGCGGTCGCTGTCATCCCAGGGCATCGGCGTGCGGCAGCCATCGCGGCCGGCGAAATCCGGAAAGAAATTCAACCCGTAAGGGTCTTTCAACTGCTCGTAGGGAACATCTGCCTCGGGCAGCCCCAATTCCTCGCCCTGATACAGAAACACCGTGCCGCGCAGGGAACACAGCAGCGCGATCAGGGCCTTGGCGAAATCAGCCGGCGCATCGCGCCCGCCCCAGCGCGACATCACCCGCTCGACATCGTGGTTGCTGAATGCCCAGCTGGGCCAGCCATCGCGGCCGGGCCGGTTGCCGACGCCCTCGGCATGAAAGGCCGCGACGGCGCCGGTCACCGTGCGCGGGTCGAATTCGGGGCCCAGCAATGCGAAGGAATAGGCGGTGTGCAGCGGTGCCGCCGGGCCGGCATAGTCGCGCATCACCGACAGGCTGTCGTCGGCGGCAATTTCGGCGATCAGCAGGATGTCGCCATACTCATCGGTCAGCGCACGCAGGCGGCCCAGGAATTCCAGGGTCTCGGGGCGCGACTTGTTATAGACATGCATCTGATAATTATACGGGTTGGATGGCCTGACCGCCTCGGTCGGCGCCATGCCTGCCGGCCGGACCGGATTGTCACGCAGATCCAGGTCGTGGGTCAGGCAGTTGCAGGCATCCAGCCGGAAACCGTCGACGCCCCGGTTCAGCCAGAACCGGCATTCATCGAGCAGAGCATCCTGCACCGCCCTCAGATGCAGGTTCAGATCGGGCTGTTCGGGCAGAAAATTATGCAGATAATACTGCCGGCGCCGCGGCTCCCATGTCCAGGCGCTTCCGCCGAACATCGACAGCCAGTTGTTGGGCGGCGTGCCGTCGGGGCGCGGGTCCGCCCAGACATACCAGTCCGCCCGGGCATTCTCGCGGCTGCGCCGGCTTTCCTGGAACCAGCGGTGCCGCTGAGAGGTATGGCTCAGCACCATATCGATCACCACCTTCAGCCCCAGACGGTGGGCTTCGGCCAGCAGGGCGTCAAAATCCTCAATGGTGCCGAACAGCGGGTCGACCTCGCGGTAATCCTCAATGTCATAGCCAAAATCGACCATTGGCGACTTGAAGAAGGGCGAGATCCACAGCGCGTCCACGCCGAGCGAAGCCAGATGGCTCAGCCGTCGGGTCACCCCGGGCAGGTCGCCGATGCCGTCGCCATTCGTGTCCTGAAAGCTGCGCGGATAAATCTGATAGATAATCGCGCCGCGCCACCACTGCATTCTCGCTGCCCCTTCGCTGTCGCGCAAAATCGCGCCCTGTGCTAAGTTCATATAGCGCGGATCGGGCGTCGTCGAACATTCATGAACGCCGTGGATCATTCATTCCCATGGCAGACCGATCCGCGCACGGCCTGTGCGGCGACGGCGGAACCGGGTTTTTGACGACCTGCCGACCTTGGTTTTCGCTGCACCGCAACACATATGATGTCCAGGCACGTCCTGGCATCGCGTCGTGATCTGGCAGCCTGTCATGATCCGGCGTCCCGCCTCGGATCTGTCAAGATCCGGCGTCCCGCCTCGGATCTGTCAAGATCCGGCGTCCCGCCTCGGATCTGTCAAGATCCGGCGTCCCGCCTCGGATCTGTCAAGATCCGGCGTCCCGCCTCGGGCCGGCTTCCGGCAGCCCGTGGCTTCACCGGCAAGGGAGCACCGCACACGTGACGACCGACGGCATCGCCGCCAGTTCCAACAGCAGCACCGCCGCTCCGCGCCCCGGCGCGCATCCCGCACCATCCCCGTCACCTCTCCCCTCCCCGTCCCCCCTCCCCGACGATCAGCAGACCCCGACCGCACGGCTGAAGCCATTTCGCACGGTCACGGTGGTCGGCGGCGGCGCCTGGGGCAGCGCATTGGCCATGGTCGCCGACCGCGCCGGCTGTGCCACACGGTTGTGGATCCGCGAAGCGGATGCCGTGGCCGCGATCAATAGCGGGGGTCGCAATCCCTTTCTTCCAGACCACGACATGCCGGCCGCGATCCGGGTTGGAAATGACCTTGCCGAAACGCTGAACGGCACCGATCTGGTGCTGCTGGTGGTGCCGTCGCAGTTCCTGCGCGCGGTGGCATCGGATGTGGAGCGCCATCTGGCGCCCGGCGTGCCGGTCGTGATCTGCAGCAAAGGGATCGAACGCGACACCGGGCTGATGATGACCCAGGTGATCGCCGAGACGATGCCCGATCGGCCGCAGGCGGTGTTGTCGGGCCCGAGCTTCGCGGCCGAAGTGGCGCAAGGCCAGCCGACCGCGGTCACCATCGCCTCGGCCGACGTCCAGCGCACCGACGATGCCGACGACGACGAACTGATCGACGCCGACGAGGCAGGGGCCGCACTGGCATCGTCGCTGGCGGCACGCATCGCCGTCACCCTCAGCACGCGCGACTTCCGGCCGTATCTCTCCGACGACCTGACCGGGGTCGAGGTCGGGGGTGCCGTCAAGAACGTGCTGGCGATCGCCTGCGGCATCGCCGCCGGGCGAGGGCTCGGCTCCAATCCGCGCGCCGCAATCATCACCCGCGGCCTGGCCGAACTGAAACGTCTGGCCCAGGCACTGGGCGGCCGGCGCGAAACCGTGACCGGCCTGGCCGGCATCGGCGACCTGACCCTCACCTGCTCCAGCGAGCAGTCGCGCAACTTCACCTTCGGCCTGGCACTGGGCCGCGGTGCCACGCCCGATGAAGCGCTGGCCGGCAAATCGGCGGTGGTCGAAGGCGCCGTCAACGCCGAGACGGTCACGGCCCTCGCCCGGCGGCTGGGGGTCGAGATGCCGATCTGCGAGGCGGTGCACGCCATCATCAAGGGCCGGCTCGACATCGACGCCGCGATGACCGCCCTGCTCACCCGGCCGATCCGCGCCGAAAGCCGCGCCTTGGAGCCGGTGGTTGCGCTCAGCAATCCCGCCCATGCCGGCAACCGGGCCGATGACCGAACCGGTGCCCGAACCGGTGACAGCGATGCCGGCGACCTTTTGACCGCGATTACGGAAGCATGATGACCCGTTACAATCTCATACTCGCAACCGACCTCGACGGCACCTTCCTTGGCGGTTCGGATCAGGAGCGGCGCGATCTGTATCAGGCGCTGTCGGCGCGAAACGATGCGCTGCTGATCTTCGTCAGCGGCCGCGATATCGGCTTCATTCGCGAACTGGTCGCCGAGCCCGGCATGCCGCACCCTGATTACGTGATCGGCGATGTCGGCACCACGGTGGTGGCCGGGCGCGACTTTCAGATCGTGCACGAGGTCCAGGGACCGATCGGCGCGCTGTGGGACAATGCCGGCCCGCGCGTGAAGGACATGCTGGCCGCCGAACCCGGCATCCGGCTTCAGCCGACGCCGTTCGAGCGCCGGGTCAGCTATTGGTACGACCCCGACACGCTCGATCCCCGCACGCTGGCCAAGATCGAGGATGCCGGCTTCGACTGGCTGCTGTCAGCCAGTACCTTTCTGGACGTTCTGCCGAAGGGCGTGGCCAAGGGGCCGACCCTGCTGAAGCTGATCGACACGCTGGACCTGCCGGCCGACCGGGTTCTGGTCGCCGGCGACACGCTCAATGACCTTTCGCTGTTCGAGACCGGATTGAAAGGGGTTGCCGTCGGCAATTCCGAACCGCCCCTGGTCGAACAGCTCACCGACAAGCCCTGGGTCTACCGCAGCACCGGCCACGGTGCCGCCGGTATCGCCGAGGCGATCCGTCATTTCGGCCTCACCTGAACCGCGGTGGCATTCCAGCACCGTCTGGGCGCCCCGCTGCCGGGTCGAGACCGCATCGAGATCGAAAGGGACAGGGATGACTGCCAAGAAATCGTCACTCGTGATCGTCTATCACCGCCAGCCTTACGAAGAGGAAGTGGTCGGCGACAAGATTGTCTATCGTGAGAACAAGAGCCCCAACGGAATCGTTCCGACCCTGAAGAGCTTTTTCGGTCGGGTGCCTGAAGGCAAAGGCGCCTGGGTGGCCTGGAAACAGGTCAGCCCCAAACGCCAGGACAAGTTCGAACGCGTCATCCAGATCGAAGACAGCTATGGCAGATATGCGGTCTCACGCCTGCCGCTGACCGCCGATCAGGTCAAGATGTTCTACCACGTCACCTCGAAGGAGGCGCTGTGGCCGATCCTGCATTCCTTCCCCTGGCTGTTCCGCTATGACACCACCGACTGGAACACGTTCCGCGAGGTGAACTGGCTGTTTGCCGAAGCGGCCGCGGCACAGGCCGAAGACGACGCCCTGGTCTGGGTGCACGACTACAATCTGTGGCTGGTGCCGGGCTATCTGCGCAAGATCAAGCCCAATCTGCGGGTCGCCTTCTTCCACCACACGCCGTTCCCGGCGCCGGATATCTTCAACATCCTGCCCTGGCGCGAAGAGATCGTCGACAGCCTGCTGGCCTGCGATCTGGTCGGGTTCCATATCCCGCGCTATGCCAAGAACTTCGCCGATGTCGCGCGCGCGCTGCGCGACGTGCATGTCGACAAGAGCGTGCGGGTGGAAGACGGCATGTCGCCAGCCGGCCTTGCCCTGTCGGAACCCGAGGTGCCGACCGCTGTCCGCCATAACGGCCGCCGGGTGGGGATCGATGCCTTCCCCGTCGGCACCAATCCCCAATTCGTGGCCAAGGTGCTTGACACCGAGGCAAACCAGACGCTTCAGGACGAGATCACCGAAGAATTGGCCGGCCGCCGGCTGATCGTGGCGGTGGGGCGCACCGATTACACCAAGGGCATCCGTGAAACCCTGCAGAGCTATGAACGGCTGCTGGAACGGCGCCCCGAACTGCATGCCAAGGTTAAGCTGATGGTGGTGTCGGTGCAGGCCGCCACCGGCATGCGGATCTATCGCGACACCCAGCGCGAGGTGGAGGCCCTGGTCGGGCGGATCAATGGCCGGTTCTCGAAGCTGAACTGGACGCCGATCCTGCTGTTCTCGAACGCGATTCCCTTCGAGAAGCTGATCGCCTATTACCGCCGCGCCGATGTCTGCGTCATCACGCCCTTGCGCGATGGTCTGAACCTTGTCGCCAAGGAATATGTCGCGGCCAAGCGCGGCCAGGAAGGCGCGCTGGTGCTGTCGGAATTCACCGGCTGCGCCATCGAGTTCCCGCAGGCGATCCTGGCCAATCCCTATTCGGAACGGGCGATGGACGCGGCGATGGATCAGGCGCTGGACATGGCGCCGGATGAGGCACGCGCCCGGATGGCGGCGATGTACGAGACCGTGCGCCGCTATGACGTCGCGCGCTGGGCCGAACATACCTTCGAGCGCTTCGCCGAAATCGGCCAGTTCGACCAGACCACCGATCCGGCGACGCTGAAGGCCGGCTGATCGGTCCGCCCTGGGGGCCGGGCGGCGGCGCGCGCGATTGCCGCAACATTCCGTCGCCCGCGGGCCGCCTGAAGATATATGCTGTGCCCCGCCCCGCCGGTCAGTGGAACCGGCGGGGCGGTTGATCTTCAGGGGACCGCCGCCATGACCACCAAGCTCAGCGTCAATCTCAACAAGGTGGCGCTGCTGCGCAACCAGCGTGACAATGGCTACCCTTGCGTGGTGACGACCGCGCGGCGGGTGCTGCGCGCCGGCGCCCATGGCATCACCATTCATCCCCGCCCCGATCAGCGCCATATCCGGCTTGGCGACGTCGACGATCTGGCCGCCCTGTTCGCCAGCGACCTGCCCGAGGTCATCGGCGCCGAATTCAACATCGAAGGCTATCCCAGCGAAGATTTCGCAGCCCTGGTCAACCGCGTCCGCCCGCATCAGGTGACCCTGGTTCCCGATGCGCCCGGCGCCCGCACCTCGGAAGAGGGCTGGGATTTCGACACCCGTGGCGATGAGCTGGCCCATGGTCTGGCGCTGGTCCGGCCGTCCGGCGCCCGCATCGCCGCCTTCATCAATCCCGACCCCGCCGCCCCGTCCAAGGCCCGGCGCCTGGGGCTGGACCGGGTGGAGGTGTATACCGGCCTCTATGCCATGGCCTGGGGCACGCCCGCTTTCGACACCACGGCAGCACCCCATCTGGCCGCCACCGCCGCCGCGGCCGAAGCCGCCGGCATCGGCATGAATGCCGGCCATGACCTCAATCTGGCCAATCTGGGCGATTTCCTCCATCGCGCGCCCAATTGCCTGGAAGTGTCGATCGGCCATGCCATCACCGCCGAAGCGCTCGACCTCGGCTGGGACGAGACCGTGCGCCGGTATCTGGACATCCTCAACGCCGGATGACGGCCGCGGCAGAACCGAATTAAATCGGTTTTTGACGATTGATGATCGTGTAGCTCCGCGATACCCTCGGCCGGAAGTCGAATGATTTCGGCTTTCAGATTGTCCGTCAGCCTGTGACAGACCGAGGGCATCCGCTGATGTCGGCACTTGTCGATCCGCCGAAGCAACGCCGCAGCCGCGAGCGTTTCGAACAGAGCCTCGATGCCGCCGAGGCCCTGATCGCGACGCGCGGCACGATCGCGATCAGCCTGCCCGATGTCGCGGCCGCGGCCGGGCTTCCCCCCGCCTCGCTCTATCATTACGTCCCGAACGCCCAGGTGCTGCTGTTCGAGCTGGCCCGGCGCTATATGACCCGTTTCCAGGCGCTGGCTGCCGAAGATGTCGATCATGGCCAGTTGACCGTCTGGCCAGACCTGTTCCGCATCCATTGCAGCCGCGCGCTCGCCTTCTATCGTGCCCATCCGGTCGCCATGCGGCTGCTGCTGGGGGCCGAGGGCGGATGGCAGATCCGATCGGCGGATCTGGATGCCAACCTGCAAATCGGCCGCATCCAGTATCAGCGGCTGCTGCGCCATTTCGTGGTGGCCAGCAGCGCGCCGCTGGAACGGGCGCTGCCGGTGTCGATGACCATCGGCGACGCGATCTGGGCATTGTCTTTCGCCCGCGACGGCGACGTCACCGACGAGATGGCGGCGGAGTCGCTCAACGCCCGTGTGGCTTATCTTCGTCTCTATATCGCCGAGCACGCGCCCCGGCGCGATCATCCATTGGGGATGCTGCCATGACCGACCGCACCGAGCCTGAAACCACCCCCTTCGCCGGCGGTGCCGCCTATATCCGTGGCCGCTTCGTGCCGATGGACGACGCCGTGATCCCGGTCACCGACTGGGGCTTCACCCGCTCGGATGTCGTCTACGACGTGGTGCATGTCCATCGGGGCGCGTTCTTCCGGCTGGCCGATCATCTCGACCGCTTCGAGCGCGCCATGGCGCGACGCCGGCTGGTGCCGGCCGAAAACCGGGCGGCGATCGAGGATGTGCTGCATCGCTGCGTGGCCTTGTCGGGGCTGAGCGATGCCTATGTCGCCATGGCCTGCCTGCGCGGCCGCCCGCGCGTCGCCGGATCGCGCCGCCCGGAGGATTGCGAGAACCACCTGATCGCCTATGCGATCCCGTGGATCGACGTCATCCCCAAGGATGTCCAGGCGCGCGGCGCGCATCTGTGGATTTCAGGCACCCCACGCGTGCCCGACGCCTCGGTCGACCCGACCGTGAAGAATTATCAGTGGAGCGACCTGACCTCCGGTCTGCTGGAAGCCCATGACCATGGCTATGACACTGCCATCCTGTGCGACCATGACGGCTTCGTCACCGAAGGCCCGGGCTTCAACGTGTTCATCATCAAGGATGGCCGGGTGCTGACGCCGGATCGCGGCAGCCTTGAGGGGATCACCCGGCGCACCGTGCTCGACATCTGCGCCGACCGGGGTATCGAGGCCGCCATAGCTCCGATCCCGCGCGCCATGCTCGACGATGCCGACGAGGTCTTCACCACCACCACCGCCGGCGGTGTGATGCCGGCCGCCCGGGTCGGCAACCGCATCCTGGGCAATGATCGGCCGGGACCGATCACCATGCAATTGCATGATGCCTATTGGCAGGCCCATGACGATGACCGCTACCGCACCCCGGTGCGCCCGCTCGCGGTGCAGCCATGAGTTCGGGCTCGGCACGGGGCGACCGGCCGGGTGGCGATCTGCGCCCGGCCGCCATCTCGGGCGCACGGCATGCCGCGCGCGAATTATGGGTGGAGCGGCCCGATCCGGCCGGCACGCCGGCCGCCTGGTGTTATTCCGACCGGCGCAGCTATCACGCGGGCGATAGGGTCGACCTGTTCCTGTCGGCCACCGTCGCCTCGGTCCGGCTGCGCATCCTGCACGACAGGGCCACCCCGATGGTCGTGGCCGAAACCGAGCCTCGCGCCGCCGCTTTCCACCCGGCGCCGGAGCGTGCCTATGAAACCGGCTGCGACTGGCCGCTGTTTCAAAGCTGGATCATCCCGGCCGATCTGCCCTCGGGCGGCTATCTGATCGAGATCCTGGATGCATCGGCACCGGACAGCCGGCCGCTGGGCCATCATCTGATCATCGTGCACGGCACCGCGCGGGCAGGATCGATCGCCCTGGTCGCCGCCACCTCGACCTGGGCGGCCTATAACGACTGGGGTGGTGCCAACCATTATTTCGGCCTCAACCCCGGCACGCCGCGCGGGCGATCGCCGCTGCTGTCGGCCATGCGCCCCTGGGCGCGGGGCCAGGTGTGGCTGCCATCCGATGCCCCCCGCTCGGTCAACGCGCTGCGGCCACGGGCACCGGGGCCGGCGCGCTATGACTGCGTCGAATGGGCCTTCCTCAACGGCTTCACCAAATATTATGCGCTCGCCGGCTGGGCGTCCTATGAACGGCCCTTTCTGCACTGGGCCGAACGTGAGGGCCATGGCGTCGAGGTTCTGACCCAGGACGAGCTTCACGCCGATCCGGCCGCCCTTGATGGCTATGACTGCGTGGTGTTCGTCGGCCACGACGAATACTGGTCGCGTGAGATGCGCGAGGTGGTCGACCGCTATGTCGAGCAGGGTGGCCGGGTGGCGCGTTTCGCCGGCAATTTCCTGTGGCAGATTCGCCTGGAAGACGGCATGCGCCGGCAGGTGGCCTATAAATACGACGCCCGCGCCCGCGATCCGGTCATGGCCAGTGGCGACACCAGCCGGCTGACCAGCGCCTGGGAAGACCCGATGGTCGGCTGGCCTGGCGCCGCCACGTTCGGGGTCAATGCGCTGCGCGGCATCTATGCGGCCTTCGGCGGCATGGCGCGGCGGGCACCGCGCGGCTTCACGGTGTTCAGGCCCGAACACTGGGCCTTCGCCGGTACCGGGCTCTGCTATGCCGACATGTTCGGTGACGAGGCCAATATCTTCGGCTTCGAGATGGACGGGCTGGACTATACCTTCACCGACGGCCTGCCCGAACCCACCGGCACCGATGGCGCGCCGGCGGGGCTGCAGATCCTGGCGATGGGCTGGGCGACCCTGGGTGAAGGCGGCCGGCCCGAGGACGCCTATTCCCTGATGCTGGGCGACGCCGATGCCCGTTTCCGGACATCCCTGCTGACCGATGACGACTCGGAAGAGAGTGTCCGCAAGCACAGTCGCGGCAGCGGCATGGTGGTCAGCTTCACCAAGGGCGCCGGCGAGGTGTTCACCGCCGGCACCTGCGAATGGGTCAACGGGCTGATCACCGGTGACCCGTACACTGTGGCGGTCACCCGCAACGTGCTTGCCCGGTTCTGCGCACCCCGCATGTGATCAAACCGGCGGGCACCGGCGACGGTGCCCGTTCCGACACATCCGTCCCGGTCACGACGACGTCGGCCTTGGCGCATATCGTCTGGCCGGTCGCGGCTGCAGGGGTCGCGGCTGCAGGCACGCCGACGGCATGGCTGGCCGCCACGGCCCGTACCCAGGCACGCGCCCCGTCCACGCCCAGATGCTCGATCACCCGCCCGACGACGGACAGGTTGTAAGGCATCCGGACCGGGCCGCCCGCCGACGCATCGATCGCGCCCCCGGCCTGCCGGGTGACGGTCGTATACAGTGACGCCCGAACTTCGCCCGGACGCCGAACTTCGCCCGGACGTTGGGCATCGCCCGGGCGCTGCGTGAGGATATCGAACCGATCGACCGCGGTCGCCGGGCCGACAACGGCCACGGTAAGGGTGAAGCCGGTGATGACGGCGCGGATATGGCGGACAGGCACCTGGACCTCTGGCGGCGAGGGTTGCAAGACGGTTCATGCATCCCACGCCGCGCCACGGTGTTTCCTACGCGCCTGCGTCTCGATATCACGACAGGCGTGCGAGAGCGGCCCCGGTGGCGATCAGAGCTGCACCTTCTCGGTCCGCTTTTCCACGAAGTCGCCAAGCCGGCCCTGGACGTCGTCGATCGCGGTCTGGACCATGCACATGATCAGCCCCTCGGTATAAAGCCCGTCGGTGGCCGACATGTCCGAGATCTTGTTGATCGCGGTGACGATGGCGTAATTCGACAGCCGGGCATTGCCGGCGATCTTGCGCGCCAGTTCCAGTGCCGTGGCGCGGGCGTCGTCGGCGATGTAATGGGCAAGGCCCAGGCGCTGGCCTTCCTCGACATCGATCACCCGGCCGGTCAGCATCAGCTCGATCATCCGGCCCGGCGTGATGATGCGGGCGACGCGCACCGTGGCGCCACCGCCGGTGAAGATGCCGCGCTGGCCTTCAGGCAGGGCGAAATAGGCGGTGCGGTCGGCGACCCGGACATGCGCCGCCGCCGCGAGTTCCAGCCCGCCGCCGACCACGGCACCCTGCATCGCCGCGATCACCGGAATGCCGCCATGCTGCATCTTGTCGAAGGCCCGGTGCCAGCCCTGGCAGACCCGCATGAATTCGGTGGGCGAGCGCCGCTTGGCGTGATGTTCCTTCAGGTCCAGACCGGCGCAGAAATGCGGGCCCTCGGTCTGCAGCACGACAGCCCCCACCTCGGGCGGGATGTTCGAGAAGAAGGCGTCGATCTTCGCTACCGCCGCCTCATCAAGCGCGTTGCGCATCTGCGGGCGATTGATGGTGACAATCGCGACATTGCCGTCGATGTCGATCTTCAGCACGTCGTCGGCTGAGGCGGGCGTGGCTGTCATGGGACTGGCTCTCCGGTGAGGACTCGCAGATTGCGCCGGACGCCATGGCGACGTCCCGGACCATGGTGCCAAGCCATACGCTGAAATCGCCGCATAAAAAATCCCGCGATGCGCCGTCCGATATGCATAATCCGCCAAACTGATGGTCAGCGATGAGGAAAGCAGCAGCGGATGCAGGACAGGATCGGCGACACCCTGTCGACGGATTTCGTGCACGGGCTGCTGGATGCCGCGGCCACCATCGCGCCAGCCGACCGGCTGCGCGGTTTCGTGGTGGCGGCGGGGATCGCGCCCGATCTGCTCGACACACCCTCGGCCCGCGTGACACGCGATCAGATGGTGGCGCTGTATCAGCGGGTCGCCATCGGCACCGGCGACGAGATGATGGGATTGTGGTCGCGGCGCATCCGCACCGGGTCACTCAAGCTGCTGTGCACCGCCATTCTGGATGCCCCCTCGATCCTGACCGCCCTCTACCGCTTCACCCGGGTGTGGAACCTGCTGCTCGACGACTGGCGACTCGATTGCCGGCGCGATGGCGAGGTCATCGAGGTGACGCTGGAGCCGGCATCGCCGGATGCCCGTATCCGCCCCTTCGGCCATGTCCTGATGATGAAGCTGCATCATGGCGTTACCTCGTGGCTGGCGGGGCGCGAAACGCCGGTGACCGGCGTCGATTTCGCCTTTCCGCCGCCGCCGCACCTCGACGACCACGCCCTGCTCTTCCCCTGCCCGGTCAGCTTCGATGCGCCGATGACGGCGCTGCGCATGCCGGCCGCGATCGGCCGCGAACGGTTCCGACGCAGCCGGCAGGACATGCTGCCCTTCCTGCACGCGGCCCCGCGGCAATGGCTGTTCACCACACTGCGCGAACAGCGCGTCGCCGACCGGGTGCGTGACGAGATTGCCCGTCGGCTGGGTACCGCCCATGACCTGCCCGCGATCGCGGCGGCGCTCGGCCAGTCCACCCGCACGCTCACCCGCCGGCTTGCCGACGAGGGCACCAGCTTTCGGGCGGTGAAGGATGCGCTGCGCCGCGACATCGCGATCCGCGACCTCACCCGCACCGACCGGCCGGTCGCCGCCATCGCCGCCGATCTGGGCTTCGATTCGGCCGCCGTGTTCCATCGCGCGTTCAAGGCCTGGACCGGCAGCACGCCCGGCGCCTATCGCCGGCCGGGCATGCCGCCAGCGCCGGTCAGCGCGCGGGGCGGAACACCGACGGGTTCATGATCCCCTTCGGGTCCACGGCCTTGCGCAGCCGGGCCGCCAGATCGGCGCGGGGCTTCGGGCAGCGCGCGGCATAGGCCACAGCCTTCAGCCGGCCGATGCCATGCTCGGCGCTGATCGAGCCGCCGAAATCATCGATGATCCGATACACGATCTCCGACACGCCCTTGACCGCATCGGGCGGGCTGCCGGCGGGCAATGTGACGTTGAAATGGATATTGCCGTCACCCAGATGGCCGAACGGGTTGATCAGGGCATCGGGATGGATGCGCCACACCGCTTCCGATGCGGCATGCACGAAGCCGGGCATGTCGCTGACCTGAACGCTGACATCATGCTTGATCTGGATGCCCGGGGCCAGGCGCTGACCTTCGACGATCGCCTCCCGCAGCAGCCACAAGGCCTTGGACTGGGCTTCCGACTGGGCGATGGTGCCATCGGTGACCAGACCGGCCTGGAACGCCGCCTCGACCAGATGATCCAGATCCTCCTGCAGCCGTTCGTCGGACCGGCCGGAGATGTCGGTCAGCACCGTCCATTCGGGCCGGCCTTCAAGCGGGTCGACCGTGCCGGGAACATGGGCGGTGGCGAAATCGATGCCCTGGCGCGGGATCAGCTCGAAGCTCTCCACCGCGTCACCGGTGAATTCCCGGCACAGCGACAACAGGCGCGGCCCGTCGGCGAGTGACGGCAGCGCAAAGAAGATGGTGCGGGTGGCGCGCAAGGGTGGGAACAGCTTCAACGACGCCGCCGTGACGATGCCGAGCGTACCCTCGGCACCGATGAACAACTGCTTCAGGTCATAGCCCACATTGTTCTTGCGCAGCGTGGTCAGTTCCGACAGCACCGAGCCATCGGGCAGCACCACTTCCAGCCCCAGCACCAGATCGCGCATCATGCCATAGCGCATCACATGGATGCCGCCGGCATTGGTTGCGATCAACCCGCCGATCTGGGCAGTGCCTTCGGCCCCCAGGCTGAGCGGGAACTTCCGGCCGGCATCACGCGCCGCGCCCTGCACGGCTTCCAGCACGCAGCCTGCCTCGACGACCATCGAATAATCGATCGGGTCGATGCTGCGCACCCGGTTCATCCGACCCAGTTGGAGCAGGATCGACCGGGCATCGCCATCGGGCACGGCACCACCAACCAGGCCGGTATTGCCCCCTTGCGGCACCACCGCCACGCCGGCACCGGCGCAGAGCCGCACGATCGCCGCGACCTCGTCGGTGGATGCGGGGCGCACCACGGCCAGCGCATGGCCCCGATACAGCTTCCGCCAGTCTTCCAGATACGGCGCCATGTCGCCTTCGGCGGTGATCACCCCGCGCGGGCCGGTGATGGCGACCAGCAGGTCGATAAAGGCCGAGGGTGACAGTGCAGCGGCGGCGGCGGGCATACGGGACTCCTCCGGATAACGGGGCCGGCCATCAGCGACGGCCATGGGCAGATGCCGGGCTTCGAGCGGCCCGGCTGGCTCCCTTCATACATCAGTTTTCAGTTGTCAGACAACTGACGTCATGCTAGTCGTGACAACCGAACGCGCTGCTGGCATTGAAGACCAGACCGCCCCGGCACGACAGTGCCGGAGCCGGATACAAGGCGCGACCAAGGGGGAAGAGACCACGTGACCGACCGCAGCGGAAAAGCCCCGGAACGACAGTTCCAGGCCCTCAATCGCCCCAAGCGATTGTCCGACGAGATCGCCCGGCAGATTTCCGAGCGCATCGCGACGGGCATCTTCGCGCCGGGGGAGCGCATGCCGACCGAGGCCGAACTCGCCGACGAGTTCGCGGTGGGCCGCAGCGCGATCCGCGAGGCGATCGCGAAGCTCAGACAGGAAGGTCTGGTCGAGACCCGACAGGGCGTCGGCGCCTTCGTGTCCGAGGATCCGGGTGCCGCCTCTTTTCACATCGATACCGACACGCTGCGCACCATCGAGGATTTCCGTCACGTGATGGAGCTTCGCATGGAGCTGGAAGTCAGCGGCGCCGCCATGGCGGCCCGCAGGCGGACCCATGCGCAGTTGGGCCGGATCGAGGCGGCGTTCACGGCCCTCAAATCCCGGCTGGAACGCGGCGAAGCGGCTGTCGATGAACAGCATGCCTTTCACCGCGCGATCGCCATTGCCAGCAACAACCCGCATTTCCGCGATTTCATGCAGTTCCTTGCCTCCCGCATCCGAGTGGCGCTGTCGGTCGAAACCGAACGCGCCACCGGCGCGCGCGACACGGCCCGCAAGATGCTGCGTGAATTCGAGGCGATCCTTGAGGCCGTGCGCCTGGGCGATCCCGACAAGGCGCGGCGCGCCTCGTGGTTTCATCTGCTCAGATCCGCCGACCGCCTGGGCCTGCGCGGCCTGCAGGGTTGGGAAGAAAGCAGGATGACCTTGATCGGAGAGAACCTGATACCGGTCTGTGCGCCGGCCGATGCCGCCCCCCGGGCGCCGCGCTTCACACCGCCCCCCGGCGCCTGCGACTGCCATGCGCACATCTTCGGCCCCGAGACCCGCTATCCCTATACCCGGCATCGCACCTATACCCCGCCTGACGCGCTGCTGCCCGCCTATAAGCACATGCTGGCGACCCTTGGCATTCAGCGCGCGGTGATCGTGCAGCCCAGCGTCTATGGCACCGACAACCGGGCGACACTGGACGCGATCCGTGCTGGCGGCCCGGATTTCCGCGGCGTGGTGGTGGTCGACGAGACCATCGACGCGGCCGAGATGGAACGGATGCACGAAGCCGGCGTGCGCGGCGTGCGCATCAATCTGCTGTTCAAGAGCGGCATCGAGGTCTCGGATGTCCGCCGGCTGGCCGAGCGGATCGCCCCCTTCGGCTGGCATCTGCAGATGTTGATCGATGTCTCGGAATTCGCCGACATCAAGGCAACCCTGGGCCGGCTGCCGGTCGATGTGGTGTTCGACCATCTGGGCCATATGCCCACCTCGATCGGCACCGACCATCCGGGCTTCCAGGAAATGCTGTCGATGCTGGCCGATGGCCGCGCCTGGGCCAAGCTGTCGGGCGCCTATCGCATCACCTCCGGCACGCGCACGCCCTATGACGACGTGGCCCCCTATGCCCGCGCGATCATTCAGGCCAACCCGGAACGGGTGGTCTGGGCCAGCGACTGGCCGCACCCTTACGTGAACATCCCGATGCCAAATGACGGCGACCTGCTCGACATGCTCGACATCTGGTCACCCGATGCCGCGACCCGCGATCGGATCCTCGCCACCAATCCGGCGCAGCTCTACGGCTTCGACGACTGATCGCGCCCCCCAACAAGCCTGTCCCCGCACCGCTTCTTCGAGGAACGCACCCATGGCCTTTTCCCGACACCCCCTGTCCCACCTGTCGCGCCGTGCCCTGCTCGGCACGGTCGCAGGCCTCAGCGCCCTGATCGCCACCGGCACCATCGCAGCCCCGGCGCAGGCGGCCGACGTCACCCTCAAGCTCGGCTGGACCACCTCGGACGGCGCCACCGACCCTTATGCGATCGCGGCGCGTGAGTTCGCGGCGGCGCTGGATGCCGAAATGCCCGGCGTCTTCGAGGTGAAGTACTTCCCGAACCGCCAGCTCGGCGACGAGAAGGAAATGATCGAGGGCATGTCGTTCGGCACCATCGACGGCGGCATCATCACCAATGCGGTGATCGCCAATGTCGAACCCTCGTTTCAGTTGCTCGACATGCCGTTCCTGTTCGGCAATGAGGAACAGGCCCACAAGGTGCTCGACGGCGAGGTCGGGCAGGAGCTGATGGGCAAGCTGAAGACCCGGGGCATCATCGGCCTCGGCTTCGCCGAGGGCGGCTTCCGCCACATGATCAACAACACCCGGCCGGTGGCGACGCCGGATGATGTCGGCGGCGTGAAGTACCGTGTGATGCAGAACCCGGTGTTCCTGGAGATGTTCGGCTCGCTTGGCGGCAACCCCGTGCCGATGGCCTGGGGCGAGACCTATACCGCGGTTCAGCAGGGCACCATCGACGGGCTGGAGATCCCGGTGGCCGTGATCCAGGCCAACAAGTTCGCCGAGGTGACCAAGTATCTGTCGTTGACCCGCCACACCTATTCCGCGCTGGGCGTGATGCTGTCGAAGAAGAGCTTCGACAAGATGACCGCCGACCAGCAGCAGGCGGTGCTGCGCGCGGCCCCCAAGGCGATCGCCGCCCAGCGCGCCGCCGTGGCCGAGAACACCACCAAGATCATCGACGAGTTGAAGGCCGCCGGCATGACGGTCAACGAGGTCGAGAACCCGGCCGCGTTCCGCGCCAAGGTTGCCGGCGTCTATGACCGCTTCAAGCCCCGGATCGGCGCCGCGCTGTTCGACAAGGCGCTGGCCCAGGTCGACTAACCACCAGCCGATCCGACCGGCGCTGTGGGCCAGATCTGGCGAGCGACATCCCATCCCCGCCAGATCTGACCGCAACCATGGCCCGGTCGCCGGCCACCGGCGATCCCCGCTCCCCCGCGCCACCTCCGGCGCCGCCCCAGACGGCAGATGCACCCGATGCAGGCATTGCTTCAAACCATGTCCCGCGGCCTCGCCCGTGTGACAGGCTGGGTGATCATCGCCATGACCACGGTCATGATGGCGAGCCTGATCCTCCAGGTCTTCTCGCGCTATGTGATCGGCCAGGGCTTCACCTGGACCGAGGAACTGGCCCTGTTCCTGTTCACCTGGGTGGTTCTGCTGGCCGCCACCACCGCCATCCGCGATGACGGCCATGTCCGGCTGCAACTGGTCGTCGACCTGCTGCCGGCCGCCCTGCGCCGGCTGTGGATGCGGGTACTGACCCTGGCGGTGCTGGCCTTCTGCGTGGTCTTCGCGTCATCCGGCGCCGACTATCTCACCCAGACCATGGGCCAGGTTTCGGCGGCGGTGCAGTACCCGATCGAGGCGCTGCATCTGGCGGCACCGGTGACCGGCATCCTCGGTGCCTTCCATGCCCTGGCCCGCCTTCTGGCCCCGCAATCGGCCATCGACGGCCAGCCGCAGACCGGAGGCATGGTATGAGCACCGCCGCAGCCGTTCTGCTGATCGCCTTCGCCGTCTGCCTGTTCGGCGGCGTGCCGATCGTCTTCTCGCTCGGCCTTGCCGCCATCGCCGGACTGCTTGCCGCCGATTTCGACCTGATCGTTCTGGCGCAGCGGGTCATTTCCGGCACCCAGGTCTTCACCCTGCTGGCGATCCCCGGTTTCGTGATCGCGGGCGATCTGATGATGCATGGCGGCCTGTCGCGCCGCTTGGTGCGGATGTGTCAGGTGCTTGTTCAGCACGTCACCGGCGGGCTTGGCATGGTGACGGTGCTGTCGGCCACGTTCTTCGCCGCGATTTCAGGATCGGCCCCCGCCACCACCGCCGCGATCGGCGGCATCATGGTGCCGGAAATGGAGCGCCACGGCTGGAGCCGCCGCTTCGCCGCCGCCCTTGCCACAGCCTCTGGACCAATCGGCCAGATGATCCCGCCATCGATCCCGATGGTGATCTGGGGCGTTGTCGCCGAACAGTCGATCACCAAACTGTTTCTGTCGGGCATCGTGCCCGGACTGCTGATCGCGGCCGGCCTGATGGGCGTGTGCTATGTCGCCGCCCGCCGCCAGGGGATCGGCGCCGCCACCCGCCGCGCCACCCGCGCCGA
Source organism: Tistrella bauzanensis (assembly GCF_014636235.1). NCBI lineage: Bacteria > Pseudomonadati > Pseudomonadota > Alphaproteobacteria > Geminicoccales > Geminicoccaceae > Tistrella > Tistrella bauzanensis. Next base: position 27,943 of record NZ_BMDZ01000014.1, on the reverse strand, counting down.
ATTGTGGACGGCGCTGGCCGACGGCAAATGGGCGCTGGCGGCACCGCTGGTCATCCTTGGCGGCATTTATGGCGGCATCTTCACCCCCACCGAGGCATCGGCGGTGGGGGTGGCCTATGCTCTGGTCATCGGGTTGTTCGTTTATCGCGAACTGAAATTCCGCGACCTGCCGGCGATCCTGCTGCAATCGATGCGCACCACCACCATCGTGTGCAGCATCATCGCCGTCGCCTCGGCCTTCGGCTGGCTGGTCGCGATCGAGCAACTGCCGACCACCATCGCCGAGGCCATCCTGTCGGTGTCGTCGAACCCGATCATCATCCTGATGATGCTGAACGTGCTGCTGCTGTTCATCGGCGCGATCATGGACAATGTGGCCGCGATGATCATCCTGGGTGGCGTGCTGACCAGCATTGGCGCCAGCCTGGGGCTGGACCCGATCCACCTGGGGGCCATCGTGGTGATCAACTTCGCGATCGGCATGGCGACCCCGCCCTTCGGCTATTCGCTGTTCGTGGGCGCCGCGGTCAGCAAACTGTCGGTCGAAGAGGTATCAAAGGCATTGTGGCCGATGCTGCTGGTCAAGATCGCCGTGCTGGCACTGATCACCTACGTGCCCTGGGTGGTGCTGGCCCTGCCCCGGCTGCTGGGTTGAGCCGCGCGACCGGCGGGCTCAGATGATGTCCTCGATCACCCCGCCATCCACGCGCAGGGCAGCACCCGTGGTCGCCGAGGCCTGGGGCGACGCGATATAGACCGCCATATTGGTAACCTCTTCCACGGAAGCGGCGCGGTGGATGATCGATGTCGGGCGGTTGGCCCTGACGAAATCCGCCCCCGCCTGTTCGGGCGACTTGCCGGCATTGGCAGGGTCTTCGGCCAACTGGTCGCGCAACGCATCCGACAGGGTCGGTCCCGGCAGAATGGCGTTGATTGTCACGCCGCTGCCGGCGACCCGCTTGGCCAGCCCGCGTGACAGCGCCAGATAGGCGGTCTTGGTGACGCCATAATTCACCATCTCACCCGGAATGTTGTGGGCGGATTCCGACGACAGGAAGATGACCCGGCCCCAGCCTCGGTCGACCATGCCCGGCACCAGTGCCCGCGACAGCCGCACGCCGGACATGAAATTGACGTCCAGAATCGTGCGCCACTCGTCATCTGTGGTCTCCAGCACGTCGGACGGCCCGAAGAAGCCGACATTGTTGACCAGAATGTCCGGCGCGGGTTCGGCATCGACCAGCTTGGCACAGCCGTCGGCGGTGCCGAGATCCGCGACCACGCCACGGATATCGGCGCCCGGCGCCTCGCCGGTCCCCGCCACCTCGCCGGTCCCCGCCACCTCGCTGGTCATCCTGGCCACGGCGGCCTCCACCTCGTCCGGCTTGCGTCCGCTGATCACCACCGCGGCGCCAGCGCCTGCCAGACCACGTGCGATGGCATAGCCGATCCCCTTGGTCGAGCCCGAGACGACGGCGGTACGGTTGCTGAGGTCGATCTTCATGATGGTCCTCCATCGGATGGTATGCGCAAAGCAGCCCCGGTTGGGCCGCCTGCCTCACCATCCCAACCGGCAGCACCGGCGAAGGATGCACGCCAACCGGATCAGGCGCTGGCGCCCAGTTCCTCCGACACCATGCGGCAGCGTTCGGCCAGACGCCGCGCCGCCGGATGGTCGGGATCGGCCAGCGCCCGGTCGGTGCCGATCAGGGTCAGGACGCATTGTGCCTCGTTCTGCCAGTCCAGCACCGGGCTGGACGCGGCGGCCAGCCCCGGCACCACCGATCCGTCGACCGTGGCGACCCGGCGTCGGCGGATACCGTCGATCAGCACCGCGATCTCACTCTCCGACGGACTTTGCCCCGCCGCCTCGATCTCGGTCGCCAGCACCGGCGCCGTCACACTGGCCGGCAGCCAGGCCAGGAAGGTCCGGCCGGTGGCCGAGCGCAACAGCGGCATCACCGATCCCAGGCTCAACGCCCCCACGAACGGCACCCGGCTGCGGTGCAGGCGCACCACAATCGCGCCATGCAGGCTCCACACCGCCAGATGGGCGGTGAAGCCGGTCGCCTCGGCCAGCGGCGCCAGTTCCGCCGCCGCACGCGCGACAGGGTCCAGCCGCGCCATCGCCGCCAGCCCCAGTTGCAGGGCCACCGGCCCCAGATCATAGCGCCCGCCATCGCCGTCCTGGACCACCAGCCCGTCGCGGACATAGCTCGCCAGATAGCGGTGGGTGTTGCTGGCCGAAATGCCGGCGGCCTGCGCGATCGCCTTCAATGGCAAAGGGCGCCCGGCCCGCATCATCGCGGTCAGAACCCGGTTGCCGATCTCCACCGACTGGATGCCACGCGACCCGCCGGCAATCGCCGCGATGCCGGCCTCGCCGCCACCTTCGTCCGTTTCAACCATGGTCATCGCGTTTCAGCACCCTCCCTGACCACCGCCTGACCGGCGGCGCATGCCCTGTCCTCCGGCCGTTCACCGGCCTGTCGGCGGCCGCAGAGTGCAGCGCCACCGGCGCCGGCGCAAGCCATCTGCCCGATTGGCCAGCCTGCGGCATGCTGCCGCATTGGCATTTGCTTCTGAGCAATCGTTTTGCTAATAGAGAATACAGAGCCCGCCACGCGGGATCAAATCAAGACGCGTCACCGCAAGCGGCCCTGATGGACCGCCGCCGGAAGCCGCGCTGAGCCACCGGGCCGGGTCTGTCTGCACATGCCGTTCATCGCCATGCGAGGGGTTGCCCCGTCTGGTTGCGCGCAAGCCCTGAGGAGGACCGACCCGATGAGCACGTCCACACCGGCATCGCCGGCCCGGCCGCCCGCGGCCGACGGCCTGCCCGCCGACTATGCCCGCGAGATCGACCGGCTGGACATGGCGCCGCTGTGGACGGTGCTGTCCAACCTGGTGCCCGAGCATCCGACCCCCAAGACCGTGCCGCATGTCTGGCCCTATGCGATGGTGCGCGAGGCCCTGCTGGAATCCGGCCGGCTGATTTCCGCCGAGAAGGCCGAGCGGCGGGTGCTGGTGCTGGAAAATCCCGGCCATCGGGGCGAGCATCGCGCCACGGCCTCGATCTATGCCGGGCTACAACTGATCCTGCCGGGCGAGCGAGCCCCGGAGCACCGCCACACCCAGTCGGCGCTGCGTTTCGTGATTGAAAGCGACGGCGCCTATACCTCGGTGGAAGGCGCGCGGATCGACATGGCGCCGTTCGATCTGGTGCTGACACCGCGCTGGCGCTGGCATGCCCATGGCCATGACGGCCAACAGCCGGGCGTCTGGCTCGACGGCCTCGATATTCCGATGATCAGCCTGTTCCAGAGCGGTTTCGCCGAGCGCATCGGCGACAACGAAGCCCCCGTCCGCCGGCCCGACATCTCGCCGGCCATGCATGGCGCTGGGCTGCGGCCGGCGACCGGCACCCCCGCCGCCGGCTTCGGCCTGATGCACTATCCCTTCGCGATCTGGCGCCCGGCGCTGGATGCCGCCCGCGCCGGCGGCCATGACCCGCATGAAGGCGTGCGGCTGGAATTCACCGACCCGGCGAGCGGTGGCCCGGTGCTGCCGACACTGTCGGCCTTCGCGCAGTTGATCGCGGCCGGCACCACGACCCGGTCGATCCGGCGCACGGAAAGTGCGATCGTGGTTGGCGTTGAGGGACAGGGCCGCCTGGTGGTTGGCACAGCCACGGGTGCGCCGGTCACCATCACCATCGGCCCCCGCGACGTGGCGGTGGTCCCGCCCTGGGCGCCGCTTCAGATCCATGCCGATGACGGCACCGATCTGGTGCTGTTCAGCCTGTCCGACCGGGCCGCGCAAGCAGCGCTCGGACTTTATCGTGAGGACCGTTCATGACCTCTGAAGTCACCGCCGGCGGCACCGCCCCCGGCGTCGTCGTGCCCGTGGTGGGTGGCGGCGGCTTCGCCGTGCGCCGGGTGTTCTGCGTCGGGCGCAATTATGCCGCCCATGCCCGCGAAATGGGCCGCGATCCCGACCGCGAGCCGCCGTTCTTCTTCACAAAATGGGCCGAGACCGTGGTCGCGGGTGACGGCACCATCGCCTATCCGCCGCGCACCGCCAATTACCATCACGAGGTGGAACTGGTGGTGGCCATCGGCACCGGTGGCGCCCGTATCGCCATCGATGACGCGCTGGCCCATGTCCACAGCTATGCCGTCGGCCTGGACATGACCCGCCGCGATCTTCAACTCGCCGCCCGCGACCTGGGCCGTCCCTGGGACGAGGGCAAGAATGTCGAGCAGAGCTGCCCGATGGCGGCGCTGGTGCCGGCATCGGCGATCGGCCATCCGTCGACGGGCCGCATTCACCTGACGGTCGACGGCGCGATGCGCCAGGATGCCGATCTGGCGGATCTGATCTGGAGCGTGCCCGAGGTGGTGTCGATCCTGTCGGAAAGCTGGACACTTCAACCCGGCGACCTGATCTTCACCGGGACACCGGCCGGTGTCGGCCCGGTGACGCCCGGTGCCGAGATCTATGCGGAAATTGACGGGCTGCCGCCTTTGCGGGTGACAGTTGGAGCGGCAGAGACGATCGGCTGACCACGACCGATACCGCCGGAACCCTGGGGAGGAGACCACGCATGCGCAGATTTCTGGCTGCCGCATTTGGCGCGGCATTAACACTGACCGGGCTGGGGGGCGGTGCCGCCCCGGCGGCCGCGCAGGAAATCACCACACTCAAGATCAGCCATTACCTGCCCGCGGGCCATGGTTTCCAGACCGACTTTCTGGGCCCCTGGGCGGCCGAGCTTGAACAGCGCACCAATGGCCGGGTGAAGGCCGAGATTTTCCCCGGCACCAGCAGCTTCGGCAACGCCGCCCGGCAGGCCGATCAGGTGCGGGTCGGCGTGATCGACATCGCGCTTGGCCTGCGCGGCATTCCGCGCGGCCGGTTCGAACGCAGTTCGGTATTCGAGCTGCCCTTCGTGGTCAGCGATGCCGGCGCCGGCACCCGGGCGATGTGGGAGATGTACAAATCGGGCGCTCTCGCCGACGATTACAAGGATTACAAGGTTCTGGCGCTGTTCGTGCATAATGGCGGCCTGTTCCACACCACCAACACGCCGGTTCGTGAGTTGTCGGACCTGAATGGCTTGCGTTTGCGCACCCCCAGCGAGGCGGTGTCGGTGATGTTGCAGTCGCTGGGCGCCAGCGCCGTCGGCCTGCCGCCGAGCGAGATCTATGAGAATCTCCAGAAAGGCACGCTCGACGGTCTGGTCACCACCTGGGATCTGGTCGGCGCCACCCGGCTGAATGAGGTGGTGAAATACCACACCGATGGCCGGGTCTATACCGCCGGCTTCTATGTGATCATGAACCGGCGCAGCTTCGACAAGCTGCCGCCCGACGTCCAGGCGATCATCGACGACATGTCGGGCGACACTCTGGTCGCGAAGTTCGGTGACTGGTGGGCGAAGTGGGATAAGGCCGGCCGCGACGACGCGGTTGCCCGTGGCCACGAGATCATCACCGTCGACGAGCCCACCCGCGACCGCTGGCGCACTGAGTTGACCCCGATGATCGATGCCTATTTGGCCCGGCTTGAGAAGACCGGCGTCACCGATGCCCGCGCGCTTTATGAGCAGGCGATGGCGCTGACCGCGAAATACGAGGCCGCGAAATGACCAGCGGCCGGACATCCCGACCACGGACCACGTCCGGCCAGGTGGTCCGGCTGCTCGATCATGTGATCGAGGGGGCGGCGCTGACCGGCGTCGCCTGCCTCGGCCTCGCCATCATCGCCACCACCGCCGACGTCGTCGGCCGCCGGGGCCTGGGCTTCCAGGTCACCGGCACGGTCGACCTCACCCAGTTGGCCGTGGTGACCTGCGCCTTCCTGTCCCTGCCCTTCGGCTTCCGGCACGGTGCCCATGTCGCGGTGGAGATCCTCGACGACCGCGCCTCGCCATTGGTGTTGAGAGCCTTGGACCTGTTCGCCGGCCTGCTGGGCCTGGTGGTGATGGGCGTCATCGCCTGGCGCGGGCTGGATGAATTGTTTCTGGCGCTCGATTACAGCTCGCTGTCGCAGGATCTGGGGCTGCCGCTGTGGATCCACCGGTCGCTGGTCGTGGCCGGTGGCAGCCTGGGTGCCCTCGCCTGCCTGATGAATATGGGCGAGGCATTGGGCCTGCTGCCCCGACGCATGCCAGCGCATGGCACCGACACGGCCGGCGCCGGGGCAACCGCTTCCGTTTCCGCCACCAAGGGCTGATTTCCGATGGATCTGATGATCGGTGTGGCAGGCTTCGCGGCCGTGCTGCTGCTGGGTGTCCTGCGCGTACCGGTCGCCATCGCCATGGCCCTGGTCGGCATGGCCGGCGGGCTGGCGCTGGGCGGGCTCGACAGCATTCTCTATCTCTCGGGCACCCTGCCCTTCGATGCCGTGTCGCCCTATGGGCTGTCGGTGGTGCCGTTGTTCGTGATGATGGGGGTGTTCGCCGGTCGTGCCGGCCTGTCGCGGGCGCTGTATGACGTGGCCGATCTGTTAGTCGGCCGCTTCAAGGGCGGGCTCGCCATGGCGACCATCGGCGCCAGTGCCGGTTTCGGCGCCATCTGCGGCTCCAGCCTCGCCACCTGCGCCACCATCGGCAAGGTGGCGCTGCCCGAAATGCGCCGCCATGGCTATCCCGATGCGCTCGCCGCCGGTGCTGTGGCCGCCGGCGGCACGCTGGGCGTGCTGATCCCGCCCAGCGTGATTATCGTGCTGTATGCGCTGATCACCGAACAGTCGATCGGCGCGCTGTTCGCGGCCGCCCTTGTACCGGGCGTTCTGGCAACGCTCTATTACATGATCGCCGCGCGTGTATCGGCCCGCAATCTGCCGCCGCGCGGCGACCGCCGTGCCACAGCCGACGATGCCCCCCGGTCCAGTGCCGCCCGGCTGCTGGCGGTGGCGGATATCGCGATGCTGTTCGGGCTGGTGATCGGCGGCATCTATACCGGGCTGTTTTCGCCCACCGAAGCGGCCGCGATCGGTGCCGGCGGCGCCGTGCTGCTGGCCTGGCTGCGCGGCGGGCTGAAGGGCGGCAGCCTGCGCGACGCCATGGCCGAAACCGCGCTGACCTCGGCGATGATCTTCCTGATCCTGATCGGCGCGGCGCTGTTCAACTATTTCGTCGAGACATCGGGCCTGCCGGCGGCCCTGGTCAGCGCCATCGCCGGTGCCGGGCTGGGGCAGATCGAGGTCATCATCCTGCTCGTGGTGTTCTATCTGGTGCTTGGCTGTTTCATGGACAGCATGTCGATGGTGCTGCTGACCGTGCCGGCGGTGTTTCCGCTGATCGAGGCCAATGGCATCGATCCGATCTGGTTCGGCATCCTGCTGGTCACGGTGGTGGAACTGGGCCTGATCACGCCGCCGATCGGCATGAACCTGTTCGTGCTGAAGGGCATTGATCCCAAGCTCGATCTGGCGGTGGTGATCCGGGGTGTGCTGCCCTTCATCGCGGCCGATGGCCTGAGGGTCGCGACCCTGATCGCCCTTCCCCAGATCGTGTTGTACCTGCCCCATCTTCTGGGCTTCTGATCCCGCCCCCCGTCTGATCCCGCCCCCTGTCTGATCCCACACCTGGCCGGAGACCACGCAATGACGTCGACCGCTGAGCTGAACCATGCCGTGTTTCACGGTTATTTCCGCTCGTCAGCCGCCTATCGCTGCCGGATCGCCTTCAACCTGAAGGGTGTGGCGCCGGACCAGCGTTTCGTGCATCTGCGCAAGGCGGAACAGCGCAGCGCGGCCTTCAAGGCGATCGCGCCGGCGGGGTTGGTGCCGGCGCTCGACCTGTCGGGCGGTGACGGCGCCACCGTGCTGACCCAGTCGCTGGCGATCATCGAATGGCTGGACGAGATCTGCCCGGAACCGGCCCTGCTGCCGGCCGATCCGTGGACCCGCGCCCAGGCCCGCGCCTTCGCGCTGACCATCGCCTGCGACATCCATCCGGTGAACAATCTGCGGATCCTGGCATATCTGAAAGGCCCGCTCGGCCATGATCAGGCCACGGCAGACACATGGTATCGCCACTGGATCGCCGAGGGTTTGACGGCCGCCGAGGCCCTGGCACAGCAGGCGCTGGACGCGGGGACCGGTGGCGCCTTCCTCTATGGCGACCAGCCGGGCCTGGCCGACCTGTGCCTCGTGCCGCAGATCTACAATGCCCGCCGCTTCAACTGCCCGATGGACGCCTATCCGCGGCTGGTGGCGGTGGAGGCCGCCTGCAATGCGCTGCCGGCCTTCGCCGATGCCCTGCCGGAACGTCAGCCGGATGCCGAGGGGTAATGGCACCAGCCGGATTCGGCGTCGTCAGGTATCGCATCCTGCTGTCTCAATATCTTCAATCCGGAATTGATGTCGCCGTCGGGTCGCCGACAAAACCGGCGGCGGTCAGGTCGACGTCGGCAACCGACAGCACCGGCAGGTGCCAGACGGGCCAGCGGTCATGTGTGGCGCGGCCGCGGCATGACACAGGCGCCTTCGGCAGATACAGGGCTCATGTGAGGAATATCCGGTGCCAGGGCCCGTCCGCCGCTGTCGCGGGACGAGGGCATTCATACGATGGCCCGATAATTATCTCCGGTGCAACCGCCGCTTCACGGCGTTTTATGGCGCAGCACATGCTGCCTGCCGGATCAGCGCCCCACCACCCGCGACAGCATCACCGCCGCGCGGTCGATTTCGTCCTCGGTGGTGAACCGGCCGAGGCCCAGGCGCAGGGCGGCGGTGACCCGGGCCTCCGACAGCATCAGCGCCCGCAGCACGTAAGACGGCTCCACCGCCGCCGATGAACAGGCCGAGCCTGCCGACATCGCCAGATCGGGCAGGCTGCGGATGATGCGGTCGGCCTCGGTGCCCGGCAGCGACAGGTTGATATTGTGCGGCACCCGCGCGCCGTGTCCCGGCGCCTCCATGCCGGTGAACGGCGCACCATTGATCTCGGGTGCCAGACCCGCCGCGCGCAGACGGTCCAGCAACCTGAGATGCAGGTGGCCGATGCGGATGGTTTCGTCCGGCCCCTCCTGACGCGCCAGCCGCGCCGCCTCGCCCAGGCCCACCACCAGCGGTGTCGGCAGGGTGCCGGCGCGCAGGCCGCGTTCCTGACGCCCGCCATCGAACAACGGTTCGATCCGGGCTTCGATCCCCCGGCGCACGAACAATGCGCCCACACCCTTGGGGCCATAGATCTTGTGGCCCGACAGGCTGAGCATGTCGACCGGCACCCGTCGCAGATCCAGCGGAATGCGGCCGGCCGCCTGGGCGGCATCGGTATGAACCAGGGCACCACGCTCATGGGCGCGGACGGCGATCTCGGCCACCGGCTGTACCGTGCCGATCTCGTTGTTCACCGCCATCACCGACACCAGAAGGGTGTCATCGCGCAGCGCCGCCACCACCGCATCGACAGGCACGATGCCATCCGGTCCCGGTGGCACCACGGTCAGCTCGAAGCCGTGTGACGCCACCATCCGCTCGGCTGCGGCCAGCACGCAGCGATGTTCAATCGCGCTCACCACCAGATGCCGGCGCCGATCACCCGCCGCCACCGCCGCCAGGGCAGCACCCTTGATCGCCAGATTATTCGCCTCTGTGGCGCCCGAGGTGAAGACGATCTCGTCGGCATCGGCACCGATCAGCGTCGCGACCTGACGGCGTGCCTTCATCACCGCCGCCTCGGCATCCCAGCCCCAGCGGTGGGTCGCCGAATGGGGGTTGCCGAACTGGTGGGTCAGATAGGGCATCATCGCCTCCAGAACCCGCGGGTCCATGGGGGTGGTGGCCTGATTGTCCAGATAGATGGGGTCGCCCGCCGGGCTGTCGATGGGGGCGGGCATGCGGGCGGGGTCGGACATGCGGGCGGATCTCTCCATCGCGGTCATCGGCGCTGGTTCTTTCTGTGCGGCCCGATCGACGTCAGGCCGAAACTGTGGTCCGCAGGCGACGGGCGGCCATCGCCGTCCAGGCCCGCACAAAAGCATCGACATCGTCTTCGGTGGTCGAGACACCAAGGCTGACCCGGATCGCCTGTCCCGCCAGATCCCCCAATCCCATCGCCAGAAGCACCGGGCTCGCCGTCACCTTACCCGACGAACAGGCCGAACCCGCTGAAACGGCGATGCCTGCCAGATCCATCCGCATCACCTGCATCTCGCCCGCAAGGCCCGGTAGCACCACCGATGTCGTGTTGGCGACCCGTCCGGTCCAGGCGTCACGTCCCGCAAAGATCACATCATCGGCGACGGCTGCAAGTGCCGCCTCGATCCGGTCGCGCAATGCGCCGATCCGCCGGTTCTCGCCCTCCCGATCACGGGCCGCCACCACAGCCGCCGCCGCGCCGAAGCCGGCGATACCGGGCAGGTTCTCGGTGCCGCCCCGACGGCGGAATTCCTGGCCGCCGGCGATCATCGCGCCGGGTTCGACGCCGGCCCCCGCGATCAGCGCGCCCACGCCTTTCGGCCCGCCGATCTTATGCGCCGACAGCGACAGAAAATCGGCCAGCCCGGCCAGAGGCACCAGATCGATCCGGCCGGCTGCCTGCACGCCATCGCAAGCGATCCGGGCTCCACGGGCACGGACAACGCCGGCGATCTCGGCAATCGGCTGGATCACGCCGGTTTCATTGTTCACCGCCATCACCACCACCATGGCACCCGCGGGGCCACCCGGCAGGGTATCGAGGGCGCGGGCGACGGTATCGGGATCGACCACCCCGCCGCCATCCACCGGCAACACCATCGCATCCGGCCGCGCGCGGGTGATGCTGTCATGTTCGACGCCCGAGACCAGCAGCCGGCCCGGGCGCACCTGATGCAGCATCCAGGCATTCGCCTCGGTGCCGCCAGAGGTGAACAGCACCCGGTCGCTGGCGGTTCCACACAAAGCCGCCACCTCGGCGCGGGCCTGTTCCACAACCGCCCGCGCGGCCCGCCCCTCGGCATGCACCGATGACGGATTGCCGGCCAGATCCATCACCTCGATCATCCGCGCGCGTGCCGCATCCAGCAGCGGCGCGCCGGCATTGTGGTCCAGGAAATGGCGGATGCGGGTCATTCCGCCGCACCAGCCAGGGGCTTCACGGCATCAGCCAGAGGGCCGGCCAGGGGGTCGGCCGCAGCCGGCACCAGCCCGGCCAGTTCAGCAATGCTGACCGCCTGCAACTGTGCCGTGACCCCCGCATCGATCATCCCCCACAGGGCCGCGACGTCACAGCCATAGCGGCCTTCCACGCCCCGCAGACGGCCGTCGCCGCCTTCGACCGCAACCACCACATCGGCGACACTGATCGCCTCCGGCGGCCGGGCCAGGCAATAGCCGCCGGCGGCACCACGGGCACTGCGCACCAGCCCACGCCGCCTGAGTTTGCGGAACAACTGCTCAAGATAGGCCGGCGGAATATCGGCACAGGCGGCGATATCGGAAATGCAGGTCGGCGTCGCGCAGCAGCGCCGCGCCAGATCGACCATCGCCACCACGGCGTAATGCGCGCGTGCCCCAACCCGCACCAGCCCCGATCCGCCGACGGCGGCACCGGGCGATACAGACTTCGCCTGTGCGGGCGCCGTGACGCGAGCCGGCGTGACCTCGCGGCGACAGTCAGGATCGAGAGAGGCGTCGGCAGTCACAGTGTCAGAGTTTGGCATCGGATGGGTCGGCTCCTGAGCGGTCAGCGCCGGTCGCCGGCGGCAGGCAGGCGGTGGATGCGTGCTTCGCCATCATCGGCGGCACGCGCGGCACGCTCAGGATCCAGGCTCGCCTCCAGGGTGTTGATCCGGCCTGACAGGCGTTGAACCTCGCTCAACAATCCCTCGACGATCCGGGTCGTCGGATCAGGCAGATCCGACGCCGCCATCGCGTAGGCGTCGAAACGCGGCAGTTCCTCGTCCTTGCCGCCACGTGCCTTGACGATGCGGGCAGGAATACCGACCACGGTGGCCCCCGAGGGCACATCCTTCACCACCACGGCATTCGATCCGATCCGGGCGTCGCGGCCCACCGTGATCGGCCCCAGCACCTTGGCGCCGGCGCCGACGATGGTGCCGGTCTCGACCGTGGGATGGCGCTTGCCCTTCTCCCAACTGGTGCCGCCAAGGGTCACGCCCTGATACAGCGTGACGTTGTCGGCGATCTCGGTGGTCTCGCCGATCACCACGCCCATGCCGTGGTCAATAAAGAATCCGCGCCCGATTGTCGCGCCGGGATGGATCTCGATGCCGGTCAGGAACCGGCCCAGATGCGATACCCAGCGTCCCAGAAGCTTCACATCCCTGCGCCAGAGCCAGTTTGCCGCCCTGTAGATCAGGATCGCATGGAAGCCGGGATAGCACAGAATCACCTCCAGACGGCTCCGCACCGCCGGGTCGCGATCGAAGACGACGTCGATCTCGCGTTTCAGGCTCTTGAACATGGCCTCGCACCGTGTGATATCATCCGCCACCCCGCGTTTGGCGGCGCCACCTGATATCAGATGGCGCCCCTCGTGCGTTCGGCGACGGATTTGTTATGGCGCCCCGACCGCAGCTGCGCGACCCGACGTCGTTTCGTCGGACTCTACGGAAATCCGACCGAAACAGTCAAGATTGCAGTCGCGATTGCCGCCGGTCGATAGCGTTTATCTAGGAGCAGCAATGCCCGAAGTGATCATCAACGGACCCGAAGGACGCCTTGAAGGCCGGTATCACCACGGCACAGCCAAGAACGCGCCGGTCGCGCTGATCCTGCACCCCCACCCGCAGCATGGGGGTACGATGAACAACAAAGTGGCATACACTTTGTTCCAGTCGTTCAAATCGCGCGGTTTTTCGGTCCTGCGGTTCAACTTCCGTGGCGTCGGCCGCTCTCAGGGCAGTTTCGACAACGGCCAGGGTGAACTCAGCGATGCCGCCTCGGCACTCGACTGGATGCAGAACTATAACCCGAACGCCACCGGCTGCTGGATCGCCGGCTTCTCGTTCGGGGCCTGGATCGCCATGCAACTGCTGATGCGCCGGCCGGAAATCGACGGCTTCATCGCCGTGGCACCGCCGGCCAACATGTACGACTTCACCTTTCTGGCGCCCTGCCCGTCTTCGGGCCTGATCATCCACGGCGACCGCGACGACATCGTCTCGACGGAGTCGGTCAACAAGCTGTCGACCAAGCTGAACGCGCAGAAGGGCATCACCATCGAACATCGCGTGGTGCCGGGAGCCGACCATTTCTTCGGCCAGAATCTCGACACGGTCGCAGCCCTTTCCGACGACTACCTGACCCGCGCCGGGCTCTGAGCGGCGCGGTGACCGGGCAACGGCAGGCACAGAAGGAACGGACCCGTGCGCGGATCCTGTCCGAGGCCTGCCGCCTGTTCACCGAACGCGGCTTCGAGGCGGTGACGCTGGCCGACATCCTGGCCGCGGCCGGCGTCACCAAGGGCGGGTTCTATCATCACTTCGCCGACAAGAAGGCGGTGTTTCGCGCCGCCTTCGTCGCGGTGAGCGCCGGGATCGAGCGCCGCCTCTCGGCCCGCGCGGCGGGTGCCGCCGACCCCCGCCTGGCCCTGACCCTCGCCTTCGACGGCTTTTTCGACATCATCTGCGCCGAACCCGGCCTGCACCGCCTGATCTATCGCGACGGGCTGATGGTGCTGGGCTGGAGCGACTGGATCGCCGTCAGCCGCAGCCATTGTCTGGACACCTCGGAACGCGCGATCCACGCGCTGGCCGCGGCTGGCCGGCTGCGCAGCCGCCATCCCGATCTGCTCGGCACCATGCTGATGGCGGCCTCGGACTATCTGGCCGACGATATCCTGGGCGAGAACGGCGTGCGCCCCCAGGCGCTGGACGCCGCCCGTGCCGCGATGCGGGAGATGATCGAGCTATACTGCGCACCCGCCTGACATGGGGTGAGCCCGGAATGGGCGCCGGTATCAGGCGAAGCCGGTGCCGAATTCAGCGGCCAGAAGGCGCAGAACCTCGTCGAGACCGCCTGCCAGCTTGTGGCGGGTGGCGGGCTGCGGCGGCCGCTGATCGATATCCTTGAGGCCGCTCGCGGTCATGATACAGACCACGCTCTCCTCCGGGCCGATGACCCCGCGCTGCCGCAACTGACCGGCGGCGGCGATCGATGCCATGCTCGACAGCTCGCCGAAAATGCCTTCGTGGCGGGCAAGATCGGCCTGTGCCTGCCAGAGTGCCGCATCGGCGACCACCTCGGCAACCCCACCTGACCGGCGCACCGAGACCAGGGACTGGAAGGTTCCCTGCACCGTGCCGATGGACAGGGCCTGGGTGGGGGACCGGGGCCGGGCCGTGACCAGCGCATCGCCCGGCCGGGCAAGGCTGTCCCTGACCGATCCGTGGATCTCGGCCGCAGCCATCTTCGGCAGATGGCCGGTCAGCCCGGCTGCCTGAAGATCGCAGAAGCCCCGCCAGATGCCGCGGAGATTGTCGCCATAGGCGGCGGGCACGACGACCCAGTCGGGCACCCGCCCCTGCTGGCGGGCGACGATCTCATAGGCGATCGTCTTATAGCCTTCGATCCCGTAAGGATGACTGCCGATCACCGGCGCCTGGAAGGGCGAGGTCACGAACCAGCCGAACCGTGCTGCCCCCTCGGCCAGGATCGGCCAGCGTCTGGTCTTGTCGGCAAGTTCCACCACCACGGCACCATAGCGCCTGATCTGATCGACCACCGGCCCCGGCGCGCCTTCGAAGGTGACCACCAGACAGTTGAGGCCGGCCCTGGCGGCATAGGCGGCGAGCGAGGCTCCGGCGTTCCCGGACGAGGCGGTCGCGATGAAACGGTGGCCCTGCCGCTTCGCGAAGGACACAGCGATCGCCGAGAACCTGTCCTTGTGCGACCAGGTCGGATTGCGGCTCTCATCCTTGATCCACAGATCGTCGATGCCCAGCCGCGCGCCAAGCTCATTCGCCCGGATCAGGGGCGTGTGTCCTTCGCCGAGGCTCACCATCTCGCAGGCCTCGACCGGCAGGTAATCGGCGAAGGCGGCAAGGCCTCCATCCGCCGACAGTGTCGGCATGGTCCGTCGTGCGAGGCTCTCTGCGGTGTAGACCACCTCCAGGTTCGAGGGGGCGTCGGCCCGGCAGATGCCGCAGCCGGTGGAATCGATCCGATGATCGGCGGGATAGCGTGCGCCGCAGCGCAGGCATTCATACCCGGCCACCTTGGCGTTCGGGCGTCGTTCCGGCATGGCGGATGTCCTGTTCTGTGAATGCAGGGGCGGTCAGGTCGCCGCGCGCCGGCGCTGTACCCACAGCATGAGCATGACCGAGCCCGCGGCGGCGAGGCCCAGCATGTCGCTCAAGGTGCCGGGAAAGATCATGCCGATCGAACCGGCGCCGAGGATCAGCCGCATCACCGGGTGCAGCGGTCGCAGAAACCAGCCGGTGGCCGCGACCGACAGGATGGCGATGCCAGCCATGGCGGTCAGCATGGCGTGAGCGACCTCCAGCAGGCTTCCCTGCCCCAGCAGCGCGGGTTCATAGACGAAGATGAAGGGCAGCAGGAAGACACCGACCCCCATCTTGACCGCGTACACGCTGGTCCGCCACGGATCGCCCCCCGCGACGGCGGCGGCGGCGAACGAGGCGATGGCGAGCGGCGGCGTGATGTTCGACATCACCGCGCCGAAGAAGATGAACATATGCGCCGCCAGTGGCTGGAAGCCGAGTTCCACCATGCCGGGCGCCAGGATCGACGCCAGGATGATATAGACGGCCGAGGTCGGCATGCCCATGCCGAGAACCACCGCCACGATCATGGTCAGGGCCAGGAACAGGACGGCGCTGTCGCCCGCCACATAGGCGATGATGCTGGTGAACCGCACCCCCAGACCGGTCAGCGAGATGATGCCGGCGATGATGCCGCCGACGGCACAGGCGGCAATGACCGGCGCCATCATCTTCGGCGCCTCGATGGCGGCATCCAGGACGATCGAGACGATGCGGCGTGGTTCCCGCCAGTATCGGACGGCCAGGGAGAGCAGAAAGGCCGCGATGCCATAGAGGCCGGCGAGGGACGGTGTCAATCCCTGAAGCAGCGTGGCGATCATCACCCCCAACGGCAGCAGCATGAACAGCCCGTCCTTCAGGATCTGCCGGATGCTCTCGGCCCCGGCCCCTTCGGGTGGCGTCAGCCGGTTGCGCCGGGCCTCGACGTCGACGGCGATGAAGATCGCCACGAAATAGAGGAAGGCCGGGATCGCCGCCGCTTTCATGATGTCCGAATATGACAGACCCAGGAAATCCGCCATGATGAAGGCGGCGGCACCCATGACCGGCGGCGTGATCAGCCCGCCGGTCGAGGCGACCGCCTCCACACCGGCCGCGAATTCGCGGTTGTATCCATAAGTCCTCATGGCCGGGATGGTGAAGGAGCCGGTGGTGACGACATTGGCGGTCGAACTGCCGGAGAGCATGCTCATCATCGCGCTGGACAGGACCGCGGTCTTGGCCGGCCCGCCGGTGACATTGCCGGTCAGCGCATTGGCGAAGCGGCTGAAGAAGGTGCCTGCCCCCGACGAGACCAGAAGCGCGCCGAACAGGACGAACAGGAAGATATAGCTGGCCGAGGCGCCGATCGGGATGCCCCACAACCCATCGACGCTGAGATAGATCTGCTCGATCACCTGGTCGATCGGGTAGCCGCGATGCCAGAACGGGTATGGCAGATGGGGGCCGATCTGGGTGTAGATCAGAAAGATCAGGCTGAGAATGACCATCGGCCAGCCCAGCAGCCGCCGCGTCGCTTCCAGGGTCGCCACCACGACCACCCAGCCCAGGATTTCCTGCGCGGGGGTGACCGGCGTGACATAGAGCATCCGTGAGGCCACGCCATAGGCATTGACGACGATATAGCCGGCGGGGATCAGGATCGCGCCGAGGAAGGCGAGATCGATCACGATCTGGCGCCGCCCGCGGGTTTCGGTGGTGGAGATCGTGCCGAGGCAGAACAGGACCGCAAGCCCCAGCATGACATGCGTGGCACGGTGGGCCTCGGTGATCGGCGGGCCCACCACCGCCACGACCAGATGATAGGCGGACAGCGACAGGGCCAGACATGCGGCCAGCCGCCGCATCTGCACCGCGACATGCCACCAGCCCCCGTTCAGGGTCGGGACGGCCGCTGCCGGCGGGATGGTGTGCGGGGTGATGTCATTGCGTTGCATGTGATCTGACCTGACGGCGGAGCGTGGAGCGGCCGGGCCGCTCCATCTTTCTTGAGCGGGCTGCCTTAAGCGGGCTGTCTTGAGCGGGCTCGCAGTTGTTTGCCGCACCTATTCGAGGGCGCCGATCTCGCGATAGTATTTCTCGGCCCCGGGATGCAGATGGCCACCCGCGACATTGGCCAGATCCTGCACCGTCAGATCATGAAACGAGCCGTGCACCGTCTTCAGGGTGTCGAGATTTTCGGTCAGAGTCCTGGCGATCCAATAAGCCTCGCCCTCGGCCATGTCCGCCGCCGCGACCACCACCATCTGTGCGCTGACGGTCGGGACATCGACATCCTGGCCCTGATAGACACCGGCCCTGATCACCGCGCGGCCGAGCGTCGGCATGTCGCTCCTGAGCTTCGCGTAAGCCTCGTCGGTCACGGGCAGAAGCGTCAGCGGCACCGTGTTTGCCAACTCGTTGCCCCAGCTTGAGGGATAGGAGGCGACCGAGATCATGCCTTCGACGCGGCGATCCTTCATCGCGTCGGTCTGTTCGTTGAGATCGCCGGCGGAAAGCTTCAGATCGGACTCGCCAAGGCCTACCGCTTTCAGCGCTTCGGCGAACACGATCGCCGAGATCGTGCCCGGACGTTGGGTCATGAACGGCCGGCCGGCCAGATCACTGAACGAGGCGATGCCCGCATCCCGGTTGACGAAGACATGCATCAGGGAACTGGAAAGGCCGGCGACGACCCGCACATTCCTGATCGGCTCAGGGAACGGCGCCTGGCCGCGGGCGGCGACGGTCAACGCCGGCGCGACCGTGAAGCCGAGTTCGCCCTTGTGATAACCGACATTGGCGACATTGGAGAGGCCCGCCCCAAGCTCCGGATTGGCGGGGACACCGTTCTTCGCGAAAATCTCTGCCATCCCGGCCCCGATGCCATACCAACTGCTGCCGGACACCGAGGTGAAGATCGTGAGGCTGCGGGGCTTGTCGTCGGCATGCAGCACCGCCGTCATCGCAAAGCATGCCGTGACCGCGAGTGCCGCGATGCGGCACGTCGCAAGAAGTCGGTTGCGGTCCATGTCAGTCTCCCTGGCCTTTGGCTTATCGCCTGATTTTGACTTGGTCGGCCGATGCCGTTCAGCCGGCCGCTGCGCGCCTCTCTCCCGGCAGGGCCGATGCCGGGCAGCCGAGCCGGAGGGAAATGTCCCGGGCCGCCTCGACGATCCTCGATGTCAGCTCGTCGAACCGGATCCCCGGCTGAAGCGTCGGGGCATAAGCGGCACTGATCGCGCCCGCCACCTGGCCGTTCGAGCCGCGGACCACGGCGCCGACCGAGTCGATGCCGGTCAGGTTCTCGCCGATCGCCGTGGCATAGCCCTGACGCCGGATCTCGTGCAGGTGTTCGACCAGCGCATCTTCACCAGTGATGGTGCGCCCGGTGAACCGGGCGAGGGGCCGCGCGCGGATCAGCGCCAGCGCCCGGCTTTCCGGCAGGTCCGCAAGGATGACCTTGGCCAGTGCCGTGGAATGCAGGGCGAGCGGCTGCCCCGTCCGGGAATTGATCGAAATCGGCCCCTGGCTCTGTAGGGACAGCAGGTACACGACCTGATCGCCCAGCAGCGAGCCGAGGAAGGTGTTGACCTCCAGCGCCTGCGTCAGCCCCTGCAGAACTTCCATCGACGATGACACCAGACGGTTGTCATTCAGCAGCGAGGTGCCGAGCGACAGGGCCTTGTAGCCCAGCGAATAGCGGCTCCGTTCCGTGTCGCGGGCGAGGAAACCCTCGTCCAGAAGCGTATTCACCAGTCGCTGCGTCGTCGCCGGGTTCAGGTCCAGACGGCGACCGATTTCGCGAACGCCCAGACTTTCCGCCGCGCGTTCCAGTTCAGACAGAATCGCCAGACCGCGCTGCAGGGATTGATTGCCATTGCTCAAAGGCGTGTGTCCTTGTTCATGACGCCCGGTGGCGACCTGATCTGTGGCGGCCGGATCAGCCGACACAGATCAGGTCGCGGGGGATGGTGGTGATGGGCTCGTAACCCTCGCGGGTGACCAGGATGGTGTCCTCGATCATCATTCCGCCCCAACCGATCCGGTAATACGGCGTCTCGACGCACAGGCACATGCCGGCCTCGATGCTGTCCACCGTCTGCGGGCTCAGGATCGGCATGTCATAGCCGCCGCCAAGGCCGATGCCGTGGCCGACATGCTGCCGCCGATAGGATGGGATGCCGTTCTCGCGGACGACCCGCACCGTCTCGTTGAACAGATCCGCCACGTCCAGACCGTCGCGGATGACCGCCAGTTCGTACTCGATGCCCGCACGAATTGCGGCGTAGCAGCGTGCCTGCCCTGCATCCGGTGCGCCGAAGACGAAGCTGCGCGCCATGTCGGACGCGTATCCCTGATAGATGCAGCCGGCATCGATTCGGATCAGGTCTCCGGGGACCACGCGACGCGCGGTCGCATAGGCGTCCGCCAGGGCGGAGCGCGGACCGGAAGTCACGCTGACGAAGCGGGGAACGGCGCCGCCGGCGACCATCCCGGCGGTGATGATGGCGGCCATGTCCAGTTCGGTCATGCCCGGGGCGAACTGATCGGCCACCTTGAGAAGCCCGGCCTCGACCAGCCTGGTCGCCTGGCGGACCCGCTCGACCTCACCCGGCAGCTTGTGGCGCCGGGTCCGGGCAATCGCGTCGGTGATATCGATCAGCACATGCGCAGTCATCCCCCCGGCGATCACGGCCCAGGCCCTGTCGTCGCCGGAACGGTCGATCCCGATGGTCCGGGCATCGCCCGCGATGTCGCGCAGTGCGGCGAGCAGCGCCGCGTCGAACGACGGAAAGCCTGGCAGGTCATAGCCCCCGGCGCCCGCCCCTTCGACCTGTTCGAAGCAGAAGAAGCCATAGCGGAAAATCCGGTCGGGGTTGCCGAAGTCTTCCAGGGCCGGGCCGGCATCCGACGCGCTCACGACCAGGGCCACGGTATCGCGGGTGGCGATCACCGCGCTGAGGTAACGCGGGTTGAGGTCGTGGACGATGCTGAAATAGCCGCTCAGATAGCCCTTATGCGCCGCATGGCACGACACCACCACGTCGACGGCATCCCCGACCTCGGCAAAGCACCTCTCCCGCACCTGGCCGGCCAGCGCCATGCTGCCTGCAACCTGTGCCGCGCGTTCCGAGCGATGCGCCGGTGTTGCCGCCCTCATCCTGATGTCCTCGCCGCCATCCCGCATCCAACTGTTCCTATAATTGATCTTGTGTTTCATTATTGAGTCAGCGTAGCCGCCTTGCTCCGAGGGAGTCAAGAGCCTCTCCTCGGCATACGGATGTGCGGGCGGATGCGCGGATGGATATGTCGACGGATGCATGGGCCTCATTGACAGACCATTGGTCTGCGAAGATCATACGCAGACCAATGGTCTGTGAAGGTATCCTTCAATGATCCCCTGCGATGCCGGGCCTATCCGGCAGTCCCCCGTCGGGCAGGCCCCCGTCCGGCAGGCCCCCGTCCGGCGGCCGATGCTCAGCATCTCGGCCGTGATCCTGTCCTCCTTCGGGGTCGGACTGTCCTACGGCATCGGCTATCCGCTGGTGTCGCTGAATTTCGAGGTCTGGGGTGCTGCCCCCTGGCTCACCGGCCTCGCCGGCAGCGTGCCCGCCTTGGCGATCTTCCTGCTGCTGCCGGTGTTCCCACGCCTCGCCGGCAGGCTGGGTGCCGTGCGTGCGATCGTGATCGGCTGCACGGTGGAGATCCTGTGCTTCATCGCCATGGCGTTGCTGCCGGGGGTGGTGCCCTGGCTGGTGCTGCGCTTCCTGATGGGTGCAGGCATCGCCCTGCCCTGGCTGGTGGGCGAGACCTGGATCAACACCGTCACCACCGACGCGCGCCGTGGCCGGATGATCGCGCTCTATTCGATGGCGGTGTTCGGCGGCTTCGCCACGGGACCGATCCTGCTGGAAGCGGTGGGCGTCACCGGCTGGGCGCCGTTTCTGCTCGGCATCGGCGGTGCGGTGCTGTCGGTGGTGCCGATCCTGGCCGCGGCGCGGCTTGCCCCTGCACTGCCGCAGCACCCTGAGACCAGCGTCTTCGGCGCCATCCGCCTCGCGCCCGCGGCCATGGCCGGGGCGGTTCTGGGTGGGCTGTTGGAGATGAGCCATTTCTCCCTGCTGCCCAACCAGCTCATCCAGGCCGGCATCGGCGAGAACCAGGCGCTGCGCCTGCTCTCCACCCTGATCCTGGGCGGGATCATGCTGCAATTCGCCATCGGCTGGCTGGCCGACCGGCTGGACCGGCGGCGTCTGCTGGTGGCGCTGGCCCTGGTGGTGGCGACCGTTATCGCCACCCTGCCCGCCGCCACGGCCCATCCGGCTCTGCTCGGGCCGGTGGTGTTCCTGGCCGGCGGGTTGCTGGTCGGCTTCTATACCCTGTCGCTTACCGTGATCGGCGATCAGGTCCGGCCGCAGGATCTGGCGGTGGCCAATGCCGCCTTCCTGATCATGTATCAGGCCGGCGCCATGATCGGACCAGCGGTGGCCGGCGCTGCGATGTCGGTCTGGCCGGATCACGGCTTTGTCGCCGCGATGACCGGCGGCGCGGTGGCGGGCGCGATCGCCATCGCCCGCCTGGGTCGCCGGCACCCGGTTCTGCGGCGGTGAGGGCCTGCAGGGGTGGGGGCCTGCGGGTATGAGGATCAGTGGCGCCGCAACAGGCGCAGCGCGTTGGCGGTGACCAGCACGGTGGCGCCGGTATCGGCCAGGATCGCCGGCCACATGCCGGTCAGCCCGATGATGGTCGTGGCCAGAAACACCAGCTTCAGGCCGATGGCGATGGCGACGTTCTGGCGGATCACCGCCATCACCCGGCGCGCCAGCACGATCAGATCGGCCACACCGCCCACGCGGCTTTCCAGCAGGGCGGCATCGGCGGTTTCCAGTGCCACATCGGTGCCACCGCCCATGGCGATGCCCACCGTTGCCGCCGCCAGCGCCGGCGCATCATTGATGCCGTCGCCAAGCTTCGCGACCGGCCCCTGCCCCGCCGCCTGCATTTCGCGCACGATCCGCGCCTTGTCTTCGGGCAGCAGCCCGCCATGGGCGGTGATCCTCAGCGCGCGGCCGGCCGCCGCCGCCGCCGCCGGCGTGTCGCCGGTCAGCATGACCACCTGAACCCCGTGTGCTGCCAGTGCATCCAACCCCGCCCGGGCATCGGCGCGCGGCGCATCCTCCATCGCGATCAGGCCCAGCGGCCGGCCGGCCTCGCTCAACACAGCGATGCTCCAGCCGTTTTCCCCCGCCGCCAACACGGCGGCGTCGAGCGCCGGATCATCCAGGCCGTGGGCTGCACCCAGCAGCAGCGACCGGCCCTCGACCTCGCCCGACAGGCCGCGGCCGGCAATGGCGGTTACAGCGCGCGCCTGCGGCAGATCCAGCCCGCCGCTTGGGTCGAGAATGGCCCCGTCCAGAATGGCCCGGTCCAGAATGGCGCGGGCGATCGGATGGGAAGCGCCGGTTTCAAGCGCCGCCGCCAGCCGCACGACCTCGCCCTCGTCGATGCCGAAGCCGGTCACCGCCACCACCCGTGGCCGGCCTTCGGTCAGCGTGCCGGTCTTGTCGAAGGCCACCATGCGGATGCCGGCCAGACCTTCCAGCACCGCACCACCCTTGATCAGCAGCCCGCGCCGGGCCCCTGCGGCAAGCCCTGCGGCGATCGCGGCCGGGGTCGAGATCACCAGCGCGCAAGGGCAGGAAATCAGCAGCAGGGTCAGCCCGCGATAGATCCAGGTCGTCCAGTCGGCGTGCGCCACCAGCGGCGGCAGAACCGCCGTCGCCAGCGCCAGCCCCACCGCCACCGGCATATAGACGCGGGCGAAACGGTCGATGAAGCGGGCAACCGGCGCCTTCGACTCCTGCGCCTCCTCGACCAGCCGGATGATCCGGGCGATGGTGTTGTCGGCGGCAGCGGCGGTCACCTCAGCCGTCAGCGCACGATCCTGCACCACGGTGCCGGCGAAGACATCGTCGCCCTCACCCTTTTCACGCGCCACGGATTCGCCGTTCACCGGGCTTTCGTCGATAAGGGCCGCACCCTCGATGATCCGGCCGTCGGCGGGCATCCGGTCGCCGGGCCGCACCAGCACCCGATCACCGATGACGAGCCCCGCGGCCGGAACCTCGGCAACCCGGCCATCGGCGCCGATGCGCCGCGCGGTGCGCGGCACCAGATCCGCCAAGGCACGGATGCCGCGCCGGGCGCGGCTGGCCGCAACCCCTTCCAGCATCTCGCCCACCGCGAACAGGAACACCACCGTCGCCGCCTCGCCGGCCGCATCGATCGCCAGCGCGCCCACGGCCGCAATGGTCATCAGCATCTCGATGGTCAACACCGATCCGGCGCGGGCGGCCCTGATCGCCGAGCGCGCGACCGGCACCAGACCGATCAGGGCCGCCGCCACAAACGGCCAGGATCCGGCGGCCGGCCACAGCAGATCCAAGATCGTGGCCAGGGCCAGCGCGCCGCCCGCCAGCCCGACCATCCGCGCCTTGGCCGTCTGCCACCAAGGTCCGGCATCAGCCGACGCGCCATGATCATGAGCACCGGCCGGGGCGGCGGCATCATTGTCATGGCCATGGCGGAATGCACCCGCCACGGCATCGCCGCCGCCGGCCGGCGCGACGCTATAGCCCAGCGCCGTGATCGCTGCGGTCACGGCCGTGCGGTCCAGTGGCCGGGTGGCGTCGACGGCCTCCACGCGCACGATGCCCTGCGGCACGTTGACGCTGACCTCGGCACCCGGCGCCACCCGGCCGACCGCGCGCTCGATCTTCATCGCACAGGACGCGCAGTCCATACCGTCGACGGCAAGGCGCAGCGGCGGCTGCGCGCCACCGGGGCTGGTGCCCAGACTGGTGATGTCATGATCATGGGGGGCCATCTGGCGCATGATGTTCCGTCTCCGGCGGCTTCGGTTCATGGCCTGCAGCCTAAGACCTACAGCGATTGTAGCTTCAAGCCCTTTCTTGCGACGGCCTCGCATCCCATATTGCGTCAGGGCCATATTGCATCAGAGCGATACTGCATCAGAGACAGCGAAGGCGAAACCGGATGACAGTGCAGACCATTGGCCACAGCATCGGCGCGCTCGCTCGCGCCACCGGTGCCAAGGTGCAGACGATCCGTTATTACGAGCAGATCGGCCTTCTGCCCGAAGCCGCCCGCAGTGCCGGCAATCAGCGCATCTATGGCCGCGCCCATCTGGACCGGCTGGCCTTCATCCGCCATGCCCGGGAACTGGGCTTTCCGCTGGATGCGATCCGCGAATTGTTGAAGGTGGCGGATCATCCAGATCACCCCTGCGCCACCGCCGACCGCATCGCCCGCGACCAGTTGGCCGCCGTGGAGGCTCGGATCACCCGCCTGGATGCCCTGCGCACCGAGCTGGAACGCATGTTGTGCGACCACGCCCGCACCGGCACGATCGCCGATTGCCGGGTGATCGAGGTTCTGGCCGATCACAGCCATGGCCATTGCGTCACCCATCACGAGCAGGTGGCGGAACAACCGCTGGCCGGCGCCGCGCGTGATCAGGCCGCGTACTGATCCGGCGCCTGTACCGGCCGCACCCGGGACAAGCGATTGCGATGGCCATCATCGCCGTGCAAAATTCATGTCGGGCCGCAACGAAGCCCAAGCCTGCCACGCGCCGATGTGATATCGAATAGGCGCTTTGGTGGGCTGCGGTTCGCGGTCCGGTGCAGCGGAGGCGACACAGCCGCGTCCGCATCTGTTGATGATCCGAATGGCGGCATTTCAATGAAATCGGTCACGTGCTCCGGCGGCAGCCGTTCTGCAATGCATTCGGGCGACGATATGGTGGCGGTCGCGAGGGCGCGCCGGATCGGCGGAGATTTCCTGCCCTTCTTCCGGGCCTGGATCGCGGATCCGTTGCGGGTTGCATCGGTGATGCCGTCGGGAGCGGGCCTGGCCGCGCTGATCACCAGCGAGGTTTCGGCCCAGACCGGCCCGGTTCTGGAACTGGGCCCCGGCACCGGCGTATTCACCCGCGCGCTGATCGACCGGGGCGTGCATCAGCGCGATCTGACCCTGATCGAGTTCGGCGCCGACTTCGCCGGCCTGTTGAGCAATCGCTTCCCCGAGGCCCGGGTCGTGCAGGCAGATGCCGCCCGGCTGCGGCAGCATCGGCTCTATGACACGCCCCGCGTCGGCGCGGTGGTCAGCGGCCTGCCGGTCTTGTCGATGCCGGCCCGCAAGGTGATGTCGATCCTGGCCGGCGCCTTCAGCTATCTGCGCCCGGGAGGGGCGTTCTATCAGTTCACCTATGGCCTGCGCTGCCCGATCAGCCGTGCGATCCTCGACCGCCTGGGCCTGAAGGCGGTGAAGCTGGGGTCCACCCGCCGCAATCTGCCGCCGGCCACGGTCTATCGCATCACCCGCCGGCCCTCGTCACGGCTCATGCCCCTGCCGGCCTGAGGCCGCGCCGCCCGGTCATCTGGCCAGCGCCGCTCTGTGCAACGCACCGCCCGGCGCCGGCATGGCGGCGGCGGTGGTTGACGGATAGCTGAGCGGCAGACCATCCGCCGCCCGCACCGCCAGAACCGCGAAGGCCTGGGCTTCCAGAGCATCGCCATCGAGCCCCGCATCATCCACGGGGGCCACCGGCAGGTTCGACCGTGCCGCGATGGCGGCAGCGATGGCGCGGTTGCGCCGGCCGCCGCCGGCCAGCAGCACCCGCGACGGACGCTCGGCACCGACGGCCATCGCCAGGCTGAGACCACGGGCGACGCCCGCCGCGGTGAAGGCTGCAAGCGTCGCCGCCGCATCGGCCAGCGACAGCCGCGCCACCAGATCCAACGCACTGGCAAAGCGGTCGCGGTCCAGCGATTTGGGCGGCAGACGATCGAAAAACGGGTCGGCCATCAGTTGCGCCAGAACCGCATCATCGACACGCCCCGACGCCGCCGTGCCGCCATCGGCATCGAAGGCCAGACCTGCGCGCCGGCGCATCAGATCATCCAGCAGCGCGCCGCCCGGCCCGCAATCAAACGCAAGCAGCCCGCCATCGCTGCCGATGAAGGTGAGATTGGCGACGCCGCCGATGTTCAGCACCGCCACCGGTGCCGGAATGCCCGCCCAGGCGATCATCGCCCGATGCACCACCGGCACCAGCGGCGCGCCCTCGCCGCCGCGCGCCATGTCGCCCCGCCGGAAATCCGACACCGTGTCGATGCCGGCGCGCGCGGCCAGACGGGCGCCGTCGCCAAGCTGCACGGTGATGCCTTCATCCGGCAGATGCAGCACGGTCTGGCCGTGAAAGCCGATCAGCCGGACATGGGGCGCAATCTCCGGCGCCGCCGCCAGCAGCGCCGTGACGGTGGCCGCCTGCGCCTCGGTCAGCGCCGCTTCGGCACGCGCGGCGGCAATCACCGGCGCATTGCCGCCCAGCAGTGCCGCCAGATCGGCACGCAGCGCCTCGGGATAAGGCTGAAACAGCGTCGGGCCGAAGCGGATGATGTCGACGCCATCGGTTTCGACCAGAGCGGCATCGATACCGTCCAGCGATGTGCCGCTCATCAGCCCGACCGCCCAGACCGGCCGGCGCCGGGCGATGCCCTGATCGGCCGAGGCCGCGATCAACGGTGCATCGGGCCGCATGGCCGGCGGCAGATCGCGACCCGCCAGCCGTGCCGCGATATCATCGAGCGAGGCCGGTGCCGGAAAGCCCAGCGCCGCCGCCCGCGACCAGTCCTGCGCCGCCGGCCAGCCGCCGATCACCGCCTCGACCGCCGGATCGGGTACGATGCGCACCAAACCAGCCGCATCGTCGCCGGCAGCCCGGTGCAGCGCGTCGATCAGTTGGCCTGCCCGGATCTGGATCGAGGGCAGCGCCAGCACCGGGTCGCCGCCAAATGCCGCCGTGGGCAACCCCGCCAGATAGATCAGCGCATCGACCGTCGATGCCAGATCGGCGATGGCAAAACGCAGATCCGCCCGCACCGGCAGAACCGCCGCCCGCCCTGCCGGCGGCCCGGTCAGCACCTCGGCCAGCCGCGCGACCGTGCTGACCGGCGCATCCCGGCCAGCCGCGGGTGCCGGCCGGTCGATGATGCTGACCAGCCGCGCGATCCGGGCATCGATCACCCCGCGCCGGCTGGCATCGGCCACCAGCAGTTCGGCCGCAGCCTTGGTGGCGCCATAGGTGGTGGCCGGGCGCGGTGCATCCGCCTCGGTCGCCAGCGATCGGGCGACCGCGCCGCCATGGACCGAGACCGTCGAGGCAAAGACGAAGCGGGCCGGATGGCCGCTTGCCGCCACCGCGTCGATCAGGTGGCGGGTGGCGTCCAGGTTGATCGCCGCCGCTGCCGCCGGATCAGCCTCGCCCGCCGGCGTATTGCCGGCCGCCAGATGAAAGATGATGTCCGCCCCGGCACCCACCAGCGCACGCACAGCCGTGGCATCGGTGATGTCGACAGGCGGTGTGCCGTTGCGGCCGGCGGTATCGATTCGGGAAACGGGCCTTGCCGCACCGTCGATCATGATCGTACCCGCCGCCCGAAGCCGCGCCACCAGCGCCGCGCCGATGAAGCCGGTCGCCCCGGTCACGATGATCCGCATCCGCCTGTCCTTCTCGATCTGGCTTTGGTATCTGCCGGCCCGTCAGGCCGGCAGGGCAACGAGTCCAGGTTAACGCGCTTGCAGAGCCGCCATGAGGTATTGTGTGTCCCACGTAGCAAGTTTGCGCCTGGCCT